>CALMWI010000147.1 GCA_937873545.1 uncultured bacterium
ACGACAGGTTCATAATTTTAGACGGTGAAGTGTTATATCATCTCGGAGCTTCGCTGAAGGATTTAGGTAAAAAGCTGTTCGGATTTACAAGAATGGATAAATCTGGATTAAGGCTGATCGAAAAGATAAAATAACCGTTTGTTTTAAATTAACTATTATATTATATTGCAAAATATATTTAAGTTAAGCACGAAATATAAGTAACAGGCGATAAAAGATGAAATTAGTAATAATATTCGGGCCTCAGGCTGTAGGGAAAATGACAGTAGGTCAGGAGCTTGAGAAGATAACAGGATTAAAACTTTTCCATAATCATATGTCCATAGATTTCGTGTCGAATTTTTTCAGCTACAGTACAAAAGAAGGCCAGAGACTGGTAATTCTGTTCAGGGATGAGATATTCAAAGCTGTTGCCAAAAGCGATCTTGACGGTCTGATTTTCACATTTGTCTGGGGCTTCGATCACCAAAGTGAATGGGATTATATAGAAAATATATGCAAAATATTCGAAGATCAAGGCGGAACGGTATATTTCGTCGAGCTTGAGACTGATCTTAAGACCAGGATAGAACGAAATAAATCACCGAACAGGCTGGAGCATAAACCCTTGAAACGAGATGTGGAAAGATTCGAAAAAGAGCTTATAGATTCGATGAATAAGTACAGGATGAATTCCCACGAGGGCGAGATCAAAAGAGAAAATTTTATTAAGATCGATAACACTGATCTTAGCGCTGAAAAAGCGGCTGAGATAATTAAAGAAAAATTCGGATTGTAATAAGAAATATTATATTTAGCGGTAACCTTTCTGTCATTTGACGGGTCTTATGTTCAGAAGGCCTTAATTTACCGGAGCGGATGTATGATGATAGAGCTTGAAAAAATGGTTGTTGCTGCAAAGAACGGTGATCTTAAAGCGTACGAAAAGATAATTGAAAGCTTCAAGCCAATGGCTGTGGGATACTCGTTTTCAATTTTGAAAGACCGCGATAATGCTGAAGACGCTGTTCAGGAATCATTTATTGAAGCTTACTACAGTCTCGGTTCACTTAAACAGCCCGCAGCATTTCCGGGATGGTTCAAGAAGATTGTTTTCAAACAATGCGACAGGATAAGAAGAAAACCTGAGAACAGGAACTTTGAACCGATAGATGACACCGACAGCCTGGTATGTCAGGATATATCACCCGAAGAAAAGCTCGAGAAAAGTGAATTGAAAAACAAGATCGGATCTTTGATCGAAGAACTTACAGAAGATCAAAAAATAACTCTGACTCTTTTCTACATAAAAGATTATTCTGTAAGGGACATCTCTGAATTTCTGGAAATAACTGTAGCGACGGTAAAGAAAAGGCTCTACGACGCAAGGCAAATGTTAAAAGAAAGGATGACAAAAATGGTTAAAGAAACCGTTCCAGGACTTGTTCCTGATGAGATTTTTTCGAAAAAGATCATCAGTGAGCTTCTTAAAAGACCGAAAGCACTTATCGGAGAGCAAAATCCCGTTAAGAAAATATATGATTCGATATCTGAAACGCTGAATGATTTCGAGTTCATAAGTACAGACGAAAAGATAAACAAGACACAGCTCAGGAAGCTAAAAAAAGATCTCAGCAACATGTATCATCTTGATGAAGATAAGGTTTTGAGAGATACTACGACAGAATCTTTGCTGCTCGAACTTTCAAAACGACAGCCGCCCGTTAAGCTTTGTACAGCGGGAAGAGTATTCAGACCGAACAAAGAAGATACCACTCATTCCAAAGTTTTTAATCAGTACGAAATTATGGAAATCGGTGAAGGTATAACAAAAGAAATGATGCAGGATAGAGTTGAGAAGATTATAAATCATACTCTCAACAATATTGAAATGAGATTCATTGAATTCAAATATCCGGGATATAATTGTTCATATGATTTTGAAGTGCTCAAAGATGGTATTTGGATCTCTGTCGGCGGTTGCGGTATGATGAATGCAGATCTGCTTAAAAGGCACAAAATTGATTCGAAGATTTATTCAGGATACGGTATCGGTTTAGGTCTCGAAAGACTTGCTATGATAAAGTACGGCGTAAATAAAATAGATGAATTGATCTAAAACTA
>CALMWI010000148.1 GCA_937873545.1 uncultured bacterium
TTAAAAGTATTCCTATGAATAATTTGAATGAAATAGCTAAGACCATAAGAAGAGATATCATCGAGATGATCTTCGCTGCAGGATCAGGGCATGCGGGCGGTTCACTGAGCCTAGCCGATATTTTCGCAGTGCTGTATTTCGGAGAAATGAAGCACGATCCTTCCAGACTTCAGTGGGTGGAGAGAGACAGACTCATTCTGTCCAAAGGACATGCTGCGCCTGTGCTGTATTCAGCTCTGGCGAGAAGCGGATATTTCGAACCGGAATATCTTAAAACGCTGCGGAAAACCGATTCATTTCTCGAAGGCCATCCGGCCGTAAAGACCCCCGGCGTCGAGGTCGGGACAGGCTCGCTCGGTCAGGGACTGTCGATAGGCTGCGGACTTGCGGTTTCTTTCAAAAAAAGACAGACTTCGCAGCGAGTTTTTGTGATCTTAGGCGACGGCGAGCTTCAGGAAGGTCAGAACTGGGAAGCATTCATGTTCGCCGGTCATCACAGGCTGAATAATCTTTGTGCCGTAATAGATCTGAACGACCTTCAGATAGACGGAAAAGTGACGGAAGTTAATTCAATAGAACCTCTCGCAGATAAAATAAAAGCCTTCAACTGGAATTATGAAGTGATCGAAGGTCATGATATTGATCAGATACAGAATACATTCAAAAATGCAAAGCTTTCAGACAAACCGTTCGCGGTCATTGCGAAAACGGTCAAAGGGCGCGGTGTTTCATTTATGGAGAACAGGGCGGAATGGCACGGAAAACCGCTGAATAAAGAAGATCATGATAAAGCTATGAAAGAACTCTTATGACAGATATAAATAAAGAAAAGATCGCCAACAGATTCGGCTACAGCGACGCTCTTCTCGATCTGCTGGAGAAAGACAGGAACATAATTGTTCTTGATGCTGATCTGGCAAAATCAACCACAACTTTCAGGATAAAAGAAAAATATCCGGACAATTTTATAGATGTCGGTATAGCTGAACAAAACCTTATAGGGATAGCCGCTGGATTATCATTGAACGGGCATATTCCGTTCGTTTCGACTTATGCGGCGTTTATTGCAGGACGGGCTTTCGACCAGATAAGAACGACCGTATGCTATTCAAATCTGAATGTGAAACTTGCGGGAATGCATGTCGGAATTACCGTAGGCGCGGACGGTCCTACACATCAGATGCTTGAGGATATAGCACTAATGCGCGTTCTTCCGAACATGGTAATCCTGAATCCCTGCGATGTGAATGAAGCCTATAATGCGACAATACAGGCATATAAGCATAAAGGGCCTGTGTATATCAGATTCGTCAGAGAAGCTACGCCAATATTGACTTCTCGTGAAGACGAATTCATTATCGGTAAAGCCAAGACCATCAGGAAAGGGAAAGATATCACAGTCGTATCGTCGGGACAGATATTGTCTAATGTTCTTGAGGCATGTAACATGCTCGATAAAGAAGGTTTTGATATAGAACTGATAAATGTTCATACGATCAAACCGCTCGATACGAGAACACTGGCAGATTCAGTCAGAAAAACGGGAAAGCTTCTCGTTATCGACGAGCATCAGATCCACGGCGGTCTCGGGACTGCCGTTTTTGAAGCTCTTATGTTGGATAATATTCAGGTTAGATCGGGTATTATTGCGGTCAACGATATGTTTTTAACTTCAGGTTCACCGGATGAACTCATAGATATATACGGATTTACATCAGATTGTATCATGTCAAAAATAAAATCTTATTTTGCTGTTGTTTAGAAAACTGTTTTAATATATATTATACTTTAAGTAATTATCTTAAAAAGGGAAGTTATGTATGAGAAAGACAGTATTGTTTATATTGCTGACAGCTTTTTATTTGTCCGCAGCTTTTGTTAAGCTTGAAAAAGCGAAAAAAATCGCAGAAAATTATTATGCGCACTATTGTTCTGAA
>CALMWI010000149.1 GCA_937873545.1 uncultured bacterium
GCAGGCAGTAGTCTATACTATGGAATTTTATTCAATGGCGATCATAGCACACTTTCGCCTGAAGGTTATTGGGAAGATGCGTCAATGCTTCTAGTAACCACCGATGGCAGATACGGTTTCTGGACTTGCATTAACGGTTCATGGAATGTGTCAACGGGGTTTATTTCCAATGCGGCTGTTAACGCCGGACTTGATGCATGGAATGTGTTGAAAGTTATTGTTGATAACGCCACGGGAGACCATCATCTCTTTATTAATGGTCAGTATATTCAGACAATTAATTCTACATATCTGACCGGAGGAAAAATCGGGTTGTCAATGTGGGACGACGGTATTGCCGGTACAGCTTCAGTTGACTATATAAAGGTATCAGCAGTTAATAAAGCTGATCTGAAAAAGATCAGATTGATAAGAAATACTGATCTCGATAATGGCGCACCTGCAGCAAAATAATTCTATTCGAATCTAAATAAAAAGGGAGCTTCGCGCTCCCTTTTTTATTATTTAGAAATTGCGGACAGGACGGATTTAAATTAAATTTAGTACGATGGAAAAAGAAGCGAAAATATTGGAATGTATAAGCAGTTCGGAAAGCGAGACAGAGAAGATAGCTTCAACATTCGCTCATGAGGTTAAAGACGGAGATATAATCTGTTTTTTTGGAGATGTAGGAGCCGGGAAGACCGTTTTTACCCGAGGATTATGCAGAGGTTTGGGATTTGAAGGCTATGTAAATTCGCCCAGCTATATTGTAATGAACATATATAAGACAGATATAATTTCAATATATCATTACGACCTCTACAGGATCGGTTCGACAGCAGAACTGAATGAGATCGGATTTTATGAATTCGCCGGTCAGGATAAAAGTATAACGATAGTGGAATGGGCAGAAATGCTCGATGGAGAACTGCCTGAGAAAAGGATCGAGATACATATTAACTCGGAAAGTGAAACCATGCGAAGAATAAAAATCAAACGGATATGAACATGTACATTTTAGCTGTTGATACATCTACCGAATTTGCGTCTGTAGCGTTACTTAAGGATGGCGTTTTAGTCTTAGAATTGAAAGATTCGGGCAAATTCGCGCACAACCAGAGGCTGTTCGAGATGATAGATGAGATTTTGAAAGGCGCAGGAATAGCTATAAATGATATTGATCTTTTCGCTGTCGGAGTCGGTCCGGGATCTTTTACCGGTCTAAGGGTCGGAGTGAGCGCTGTAAAAGGTATGGCGATCGGGCTGGACAGGAAGATTATTCCGGTTTCATCAATGGATTCTTCAGCACTCAGAGCATTCTCAGATCTTGGAGGAGAAAAGAGGATAAATATAATTCTGGAAGGAAAACAGAAAGATTTTTTTCATGCGGAGTACTCCTTTACCGGCAGCGATGTAATAAAAATAAGCGAAATAATTGTTCGACCTTACGAAGATAGTTGTTATATTAATGGTGTGACGGCCGGGAATGTCAAAAAAGAATTGATAGATCTGAAGAATTACCATGAAGGCTGTTTTCCGGATGCGGCTTACACAGGCAGACTGGCTTTTGTAAGAAGAGAGAACGGAGGAAAAGATTACAGTTTTGAACCGGAATATTATAAAGAATTCAAAGTAAGGCAGATCTAAGAATGGAAATATTCAGAATTGGGTTCATATCTTTTACATTCGTTGATCTTGCCGATATTATTCTTTTCACATTTATCTCATTTAAGCTGTATAATGTCGTTAAAGATTCAAGAGCGACAACAATGTTTTTAGGTATGCTTTCAGTCGTTGTTTTAGGCATATTCGCCGATTTTCTGAATCTGACTATAATGTCATGGCTGATAGATTCTTTAAGAACTATCTTCTGGCTTGCATTTTTCATCTTGTTTCAGCCTGAACTAAGGAGAATATTAACCCATATAGGCCAGAACAGGATTCTAAACAAGTTCCTTCAGATTAAAACGCAGACCATCCTAGACGAAGTTTCCAAAGCCGCTTTCATGCTGAGCGAAAAAAGGATAGGCGGCCTTATCGTACTTACAAAGAATGTCGGGATAAAATCAGTGGTGGAGTCAGGCATACCTATAAAAAGCGATGTTAGTCCGGAACTTCTGTCAACAATATTCAACCCGTCGTCACCGCTTCATGACGGAGCGGTAGTGGTATCGAACGATCAGATAGTAGCCGCAAAATGCATTCTGCCAACGACAATGAAAGATATCGGCTCGCAGTTCGGAACAAGACACCGCGCCGCAGTAGGACTGTCTGAAGAAAGCGATGCCATAATAGTAGTGGTATCTGAAGAAACCGGAGATGTAAGGATAGCCTACGACGGCGACCTTTTAAGGATGAACAGTCTGGAAGAACTGAAAATTAAACTGGAAAAGCTTTATAAATATGAAGGATCAAGAGAGGGATCAGAAGCCTGAAAAAGAAAGTGTTGAAGAAGAGTTTAACGATCTGATGGATCGTGAATTTATCGAAATGCTTGAACTCATCGAAAAAATGAAAAAAGGCGAGATCACAGCCGAGGAAATGAAAAAGCTTGAATATATTAGAAAATCAAGAGAATATTTATACGGCGGAGACGCTTAAATTCAGTCTCCGAGATAACGCCCTGGTATCAGATAATTTTTTATATAATCCTCAATACCTTTTTCTAGAGAGGTAAATTTGATTTTCAGCGGTGTGCTTTTCAGTTTCGAGTTGTCAGACTCGGTAAAATACTGATATTTGCCCTTAAGATTTTCAGGCATATCGAAAAATTCAGTCCGCGATTTTTTATCCAGACTTTTAAATACTGCCGCAGCGAGATCGTTCCAGCTGCGGGCGTGACCGCTTCCGAGATTGAACAGCCCTGCTATATTCTTATCTTCCAGAATATCGCAGATAATCTTGGAGCAGTCTTTCACATAAACAAAATCCCTTACCGATTCTCCGTTTTTCCATTTTGGATCATCAGATTTGAAAAGCCTGATTTTTCCGGTATTTATAATCTCATGATAGGCTTTGAATATTTTACTGCTCATTTCGCCTTTGTGATACTCGTTCGGACCGTAAACATTGAAGAATTTTATACCTGTTATCTTATCGAACCATTTCATTCTTTTTGCGTACAGATCGAACATCTGCTTAGAGTAACCGTACATGTTCAAAGGGCGCAGGGCTTCAATTTTCTTCAAATCGTCTTTGAAACCTTTTTCTCCATCTCCGTAAGTAGCAGCGCTTGATGCGTATATAAACCTCATTTTTTTTATTATACAGTATTCAGCCAGCAGCTTTGAATATGAAAAATTATTTTCAACAAGGTAGGAGCAGTCTGATTCGGTCGTTGAAGAGCATGCGCCCATATGGATCACGGCGGTCAGCTTATACGGAACCGTGCCGGAAACAAGATGCGCGAGAAGCTCATCTTTTTCAATATAGTCGGCATATTTTAAGGCGCGGAGATTTTTCCATTTGCCGGAAACCCCGAGATGGTCGGATATTAAAATATCCGTGATCCCTCTTCTGTTAAGTTCCCATACGACCGCGCTTCCGATAAAACCCGCTCCGCCGGTTACAAGTATCATTTTGTCTCCTCTATTACTGAGCCTTGAGTTTTTCGATCTCTTCCTTCAGCGCTACAAAAAATGGTTTGGTGAACTTCGTTTTTACGATAAACTCGGCAGTGGCTTTTTCACCCTTATAATCTCCCCCGGCGTACAGATAATCGAAATTTTTGGCAAAATTGTCGGCTTTTGTGTCGAGAACATTTTCGCCGCCTGAAAAACCGAGGTACATCTGATATAAATTCTTGCCTGCCAGATAAGCTTCGGCAAAGTCGATGAAAAGATAATTCTCGTCGTTTTTTAATTTTTCAGCAATGGCCTTTTCTGCTTTGTCTATAGATTTAGGATTGCTTTTATTTAAAAGGTCAGCGACCATATCTTTTGTCGTAATTAAAGACACATTGTCTTTTTCGATAACAATATAAGCGGCCGCAATGCCCATAAATACTGAATACACATTAACATCGTTTGCAGGCTGAACCTGGAAAAGCTGTTCATACTGTGACTGGTCGATCAGAGTTATGCCTGTAGTTGCTTTTGTTTTCTCGATCATGTCAATAAAACTTTTTCTGTCCCTGATGTTAAAGTTAAGCACGGTATTGTACTGCATCATGTTTACTCCCGCGCCGTCGTAGATCCCAAGATTTATACTTCCGGCAAGCTGGTCAATAAGATCTTTTCTTATGTCTATACCCAGAGACTGATTTGTTTCAGCTATACTGCTTTCGAATTCGCTTCTGACATCGGCGGGAACAGTTTCAAGATAGAAGTTCAGATATTCTGCCGCGTTGATCATAACGGCAAGCAGAACAGCAGGTTTTTTTTCGAAATCCAAGATGACGGATTTATCTGTTTTAATATTGCTGATAAGTTTGTTAAAAGGATTTTCCGCATCAATAAAAGAAACCGCATTTATCACAAGGTCGCTTTTTGACAGGTCGGCAGTTGTTCCGAACCCCCTGTAAAATTTCAAGAAATCGACTGAGCCTAATTCGTTCTGCTGGAAAACGGGATTCGTCGCGGTAATATTGTTCAGAGCAAGCGCATTATCGTTAAAGAATCTTCTCAGGTCTGCGTAGAACGCAATGTCGGATGAGAGGTTAAGAGAACCGGAAACCTCTTTATAATACGGTGTGTCACCCAGATGTTTCTGTGCGTTAAAATATATCTCTGCAGTCTCTTTTGAATTTAAAGAGAAGCTGAAAACCATGTAATTATCATCAGGTTTTATCGTCACAAGAAAATTTTGTTCTTCAGCCTTAGTTATACTGAGCATTCCGTTGTTGTCATTAATCACCATGTCGTTCTCTTTATTTTTCTCGAGAGTTTCTTTAATATATTTGTAAGCGGAATTCTTGTCTTTTACCGGAAGTAAAAAACCGATGTTGATCTGAGAATTTTCCGCATCAGCACTATCAGCTTTAAAACTGCTGATAACCAGGCCGAACTCCCTTTTTGTATCGAATCCTTTTTTGTCGTATTCGGCAATGTTCATAGGGTCAAAGCCCAATACTTCAGTTATCTCCGACCTGTCTTCACTCACAGGTTCACCCATCACGGATTCAGGTTTCACGCTGAAGGTAGCGAACAGTTTTTCGACGGAAGAGAACCGGAGAAAAGCAACCGAATTTTCCGGGGCGTATTTCTGGGCGATCATGGATGCCTCACCCGTGCTGACTTCAGCCTTCTTTGAGCAGCCGGTGCAGAATATCATGGCGCAGACAGCTATGATTGTTAATAATTTTTTCATGAATTCTTCCTTTTGTTTATATTATTCAGTTTTTTTATAAAGCCATATAAATTTAATCCACTTTGGCGGCAAAATCAAGGAACTTTAGCGTATGATATCAAATAAAATAAATTTATTTCTTGCATGATTTTACGCGAATAGATATATTTTCCAAGAATTAAAAGTTCGAAGCGGTGATTGATGAAATTAAAATTCTGGGGAGTAAGAGGCAGCATAAATTCACCTCTATGTCCCGATCAGTACAGGCACAAACTAATAAATGTTCTGAGGTTATCAGCCGGGAAGCATCTGGAAGATCCGGGATCGATTGAACGGTTCGTTGATGATCTGCCGCTAAGTTTAAGTACGACTTACGGAGGTAACACTTCATGCGTAACTGTCAACGACGAAGAAAACATTATAATTTTGGATGCCGGTACCGGAATAAGGAATCTCGGAAATGAACTTTTAAGCGGAAAATTCTTCAACAGCAGGATAAAAGAATATAACCTGTTCTTCTCACATCTTCATCTGGACCACATAAACGGGCTTCCCTTTTTTGCGCCGGTTCATTTTAAGGATATCAAGTTGAATTTATACGCACATCATAAAGATTTTGAAAAGTATCTTTCTCTTCAGCAGAACTACAATTTTTTCCCTGTAAGCTTAGAAAGCAGACCCTGCACCAAGAAATTTACCGAATTGAGTGACAACGATGTGATAACTGCAGGAAATCTTTCGGTTTTTTCAAAAGCGCTAAATCATCCTAACGGTTCGTACAGCTATAAAATCGTTGACAGATCCGGTAGAAAGATAGTTTATGCAACCGACGGTGAATATACGGCTAAAACTGTCGTAAGTGAATTCTTTGAATTTTTCAACGGCGCAGATATTCTGATCTTTGACAGCCAGTATAATTTCAACGAGCTGGCTCAAAGATACAATTTTGGTCATTCGACGGCGGAGATCGGTGTGGATGCCGCGGTTAATTCAGGTGTAAAAAAACTGATATTGTTCCACCATAATCATGAAAATGACGACGATAAGATCGCATCGCTTTATTTTTCAGCAATTAGATATAAAGAAGCTAAATATCCTTCGAACGATCTTGCTGTCGTTATAGCCAATGAAGGAATGGAAATCATACTATAGAGAGGTAAATATGCTTAACAAACTTGAACCTGAGATCCTGTGGAAATATTTTTTTGAAATAAGCGCAATACCGAGAGAGTCCAAGCATGAGGAAAAGATAATTAAATATCTCATTGATTTTGCCCAGAAAAGAGGCTTAAAATATAAAAAAGATCCGGCAGGAAATGTCGTTATTTCAAAAAAAGCATCAAAAGGGAAAGAAAAATCCCCGGTTGTTGTTTTGCAGTCGCATATAGATATGGTCTGTGAAAAAAATGAAGGCACAAAACATGATTTTCAAAAAGACCCGCTTCAGCTTTATGTAGAAAAAGGTTTTATAAGGGCTAAAGGAACAACTCTCGGTGCCGATGACGGTCTGGGCGTGGCTGCTTCGCTTGCAGTTCTTGACGGTAAAGATTTATCACACGGACCAATAGAATGTCTGTTCACAGTGGATGAAGAAACTGGCCTGACCGGCGCGAATGCGCTTAGGCCGGGATTTTTTACCGGTATGCGTCTGCTGAATTTAGATTCAGAAGAAGAAGGCTCAATATACATCGGCTGCGCCGGAGGGAAAACTACTTCATTTTCAAAACAAATAAAAAAGATAAAAAATGATAAGAGTTATAGCTGCAAGATATTCCTCAGCGGACTGAAAGGCGGACATTCCGGCATAGCGATAGACAAAGGGCGCGGAAATGCACTGATCCTGCTTGCGAGATTTTTATGGAACTTGAATGAAAAGATCAATTTCACTTTAACAGATTTCAACGGCGGCGAAAAACACAATGCTCTGCCTAGGGAAGCCTATGCTGTTATAAATTTAAACGAAAAAGAAATATCAGTACTGGAAAAAGAAGTCAGAAAATATACTGATTTTTACAGGCAGGAATTTAAAAGTTTTGACGAAGGAGTCAGCTTAAGCATTAAAAAAATGCCCGTTTGTAAAGATGCTTTGACCGAAGAGGAAAAGAGGACTCTAGTAAATCTTGTGTATTCATTCCCTCACGGCGTTCACTCAATGAGCCCGGATATAAAAGGTCTCGTTCAGACATCAACTAATCTGGCTTCTGTAACGATCGGTAAGGCTAAGATCAATATTCTCACAAGCCAGAGGAGCTCGGTAGAATCATCGATCCATGATATTGCAGGAAAAGTTATAGCTCATGGGACGCTGGCCGGTTACAGCTATACAAGTAAAGATCCGTATCCTGCATGGACTCCGAACCCTGATTCTAAGCTGTTGAAAACCGCAATAGAAGTCCATAAAGAATTATTTTCAAGAAAACCTCAGGTCAAAGCTATGCACGCCGGTCTTGAATGCGGCATAATCGGCAAGAAATACCCCGGGATAGACATGATATCGTTCGGTCCTGATGTAATGGGAGCTCATTCCCCAGACGAAAGGGCGGATATAAAATCTGTGGGCAATTTCTGGCATTTCTTAAAAAATATTTTAGAAAAAATATAATATGACCGCAATTGAATCAATAGGTTTGACAAAGCATTATTCCCGGGGAAAGATCAAAGCTCTGACCGATTTCAATGTGTCAGTTGAAAAGGGCAGTATTTTCAGTCTGCTCGGACCAAACGGAGCAGGTAAAACAACGCTTTTCAGACTGCTTTTAGGAATCGCTCTTCCTACAAAAGGCGAAGGGACAATCCTTGGAAAAAACATCATTGATCCCGAAGCCCGTAAGAATGTAGGCTATCTTTCTGAAGACCACAGGCTGCCGGGATATCTTAACGGCGAGCAGTTCCTTTACTATTACGGGAAAATGTCCGGCGTGTCTAACTACGATCTCAGTCAAAAAATACCTGTCCTTCTTAAAAAGGTTAAACTCGATGACAGGAAGTCACTGAAGCTAAAAAAATACTCGAAGGGAATGCTTCAGAGGCTTGGAACAGCTCAAGCTCTTATCAACGATCCTGAAATAATTTTTCTCGATGAGCCTACAGACGGTATCGATCCTATTGGCAGGATCGAGATCAGAGAAATCCTTCTTGACCTCAAGAAGGATGGCAAAACGATATTTATAAATTCGCATCTCCTAAGCGAGGTCGAAAGAATTTCTGATGAAATTGCGATCCTGAAACAGGGTGTTCTTATAAAAAAAGGAAAGACCTCAGATTTTTTGGAGAGTACGGGCAGGTATCATATTTCGGTCGAACAGGAAAAAATAAATTCACTGATAGAGATTTTCAAGCGAAGAAATATCGATCACGAGATAATGGAGAACGGATTCTCTGCAGCTATAAGCGGTACAAAAGAGCTTAACGATCTTATTGATGATATCCGTAAAGAGAGGATCGATATAGAAAATGTCGAGCATCTAAAAAACTCGCTTGAAGATTATTTCATTAAAGTATTAAAATAAAGGAAGATATCTTGCAGGGACTTTTTCTGCTGACCATAAAGGAGTTATTGTCTAAGAAGATCGTAGTAACAGTTTTCATACTGGCTACTATTTTCTGTCTGACACTCATATTCGCGCTCAATATTAAGATAGGGGGCATCGATTCAAAGGTCATCTTAAATGTTTTTGGGAACTCTGTCAACCACGGAAATTCCGCGATGCCCGATGCAGCGACTATACTGGGCTATATTCAGACAGGGATAGCCGGAGCTGTTTTTTTTATCTCTTTATTTATTTCACTGTTCGCAACCTCCGGACTGTTTCCGGATATGCTCCAGAAGGGCAACATCGATCTGATACTCTCAAAGCCTTTATCAAGGCAGAATATTTTCTTTCAGAGATTTTCCGGAGGGATCGCCCTTGTTGGATTGAATGTTCTGTATATGATAATTTTTTCGTGGATAATACTGTCCGCCAAATTCGGTATATGGAATTTCAGATACCTTTTTTCCGCAATCATCATAATGATCTTCTTTTTCAACATTTATGCGTTTATGACCCTTATAGCGATGTTTTTAAAAAACAGCGTCATATCACTTTTGCTGACTTATTTTATTGTTTTTATCCTGTCGCCTGTTATAGGTGCAATAGCCAGGTTCGGTATTCTCAACGATTCTTTCTATAAAAATACAGTAAAGATGCTTCATTTTTCTCTACCCAAAGTAAACGAAACAGTTACGCTGCTAAGTGATATTATTATGTCAAAAGATTTCACTCTAGGATCTGTGTGGGTGTCTCTTTTCACGGGTGTGGTAGCTGTAGGATTATCGCTTATAATCTTTAAAAGGTCGGATTTTTAAAGTTTCTCAACAAGAAAATTCTCATTGGCTATGAACTCGATCTCATATTCAGAATAAAATGACGCTGTAAGGGATCTTTTTATGTCCGTGATCCTATATTCTTTCTGCGTATCAGTCTCTCTTGCGTATGTAACAGGCCTGTCGGTAACTGCGATTGCCGTGTCATTAAAAAATATTGTCGAGAATCCTTTCATAGCCTGCGCTCCAAATACAGGCTAAATAATAACTCCAAAGGAGAAAAAAAGCAAAGGGAAAA
>CALMWI010000150.1 GCA_937873545.1 uncultured bacterium
AGATCATCTCAAAAACCGCGGAGGATTCTATAGTTGTCGCATAGCTTGTATTGGCATTGATCTTGATGACCGGGCCTTTGTTGAGATACACTTTATTAAGACTGTCGAATTTACCTGAATAATTCGGATGTATCGCATGAGCTCCGTCAGCGCTTATATAATACGACAGCGAGATCGCCCTTACATAGTCTTCCCTTTTGAATCCTGTAAGTCTTTCGAGGACATGCTCGGTAAAAGAAGATTTTCCGCCGTTGGTCGTGGAAGAACCGACTTCCTCGTTATCGTACAGAGCTATTATCATTGTCGAATCCGAAGGTTTTGCTTCTAGAAAAGCCTGAAGAGAAGCGTGAACCATCGTCTTGTTGTCAAGACCTCTGTTCATTACAAAATCTTCGTTGAATCCTATTATTTCGCCCTTCTGATAAGCATAAAGTTCAAGATCATAATTAACAATATCTGCGGCCTTGATATTCAGTTTAGCGGCAATAATATCTCTGATATATTCATCGCTTACAGGCTTATCAGAAAGCGCCATCACGGGAACCATGTGTTCCTGGGGATTCAGCTTGAAAGCTTCGTTGACTTCCCTGTTGTAATGAATTGCTAGCTGTGGAATGACCAGAACCGGTCTCTCGAGATCTACAAGCATGATATCGTAGCTTTTGCCTTTTTTGACAACCACTTTTCCGGCCAGCGAAAGTTCTCTGTCAAGCCAGCTTGCGAAGATCGGTCCGCCGTAAACTTCAGTTGAAAGCTGAATGTACCCTTCTTTCACGAATGCCGCTTTCGGTTTAAGTTTAAAAGCGGGCGAGTCAGTATGCGATCCTACTATCCTGAATCCCGATTCCTTCGGGTCTTTTTTACCGCATACTCCGGCAATTAAAGCCGACTCGTGTCTGAAAACATAGAATTTTTCGCCTTTTTTCAATCTCCACTCGTCAGTTTCGTACAGCCTCTTAAATCCGTTCTTCAGAAGCCTTTTTTCAACCTCGTAAGCGCAATGCGCCGCTGTCACGGACGAGTCAATGAAACCGTTCAGTTC
>CALMWI010000151.1 GCA_937873545.1 uncultured bacterium
CCTTCGGCTCTGGCATGCGGAATTGCGACCCCGTTCTTCATTCCTGTGCTCATGACTTTCTCTCTGGCCATCACCTCATCAAAAATACTCTGTTTCTCTCTGATCTTTTTATTTTCATACAAAGAATCCACGAGTTCACTTATTATTCCTTCTTTCGTCTTTGATCTTAGGTCTGTAATGATGCATTTAGGATCGATTATGCTTGAAAGATCGAAATTTGACTTCATAACTGTTTTTGAAGAGAGCGAATCCTTGATCTCAAGCAGGTGCGTTTTTTCATTAAATTTTTCAAGATTATCCTGCAGTTTTAAAGCTGATTCGTAAACCAGGGTCTTAATAAAATGCATATCTTCTTTTTTAGCTGTAAAAGTGATCGAGGTAGGATACTTCGATATTTTAATAAATACTCTGTCTTTTCTTACCTGATAAACTTCGTAATCAAGGATCATTTTTGTTATATAATATCCTTCTTTATCAAAATACTCAACAATATAATCTATGAAAAAATCATTTTTTTCGGGTGAATAGAAATCGAATTCAAAAGTTTCGTTCTCATTTTCTTTAAATTCAATTGAAGTGCCTTTTTTCTTTATTTTCAGCGAAAAATTAAGTAGAGGAGGTGTAATTATTATTCCTATCAGTACCATCATTATACCGACACCGTAAATGTCCTGATTGATGAATCCGTTCGAGATTCCTATTCCGGCAATAATAAGACCTACTTCTCCCCTCGGCATCATTCCGATCCCGATCCTGAGAGCTCCCACTTTGTTGAATCCTGTTAATAGTGAAGGAAGCCCGCAACCGAACACTTTTCCCAGCAGGCACACAAGCGAATAAACCAGTCCGAATACTATTACACCTGAATTAATCGTATGCAGATTGACGAGCATACCCATAACGGTAAAGAATATCGGTACGAAAAACTCTTTTAACGGATGTATCTTCTCCTGAATTTCGTAGCTGATGTCAGTCTTTGAAAGCGAAAGGCCCATCACATAAGCTCCGATGATCATAGCCAGACCGG
>CALMWI010000152.1 GCA_937873545.1 uncultured bacterium
ATTCCGCGCCTTCGCCTGTTTCAATAGCAGTAGAAGGTAATTATGTCACGCTGAGTTGGGGGACGGGCAAAGAAGCTGAGAAAGGCATGCTTTATAATATTTACTCAAGCGATAATCCCCATGCGGCTTTCCCGACGGGATGGACACTCGTAAATTCCGTAACAGGAACCAGCTATGTCCTCAATTCAACTGCGCGAAAGAAATTCTACTGCGTGACCGCTGACGGTAATTCAAAGAAGAAATAATTAGAATTCGTGTGAAATATTATGTATATTATAGTCTGTAATAACAAGGGGATTTAATGAAATTACCGAAAATTGAGATAAATGAAAATAAAGTATATGAGATAGCTTCCTCATACAAAATTCTTGAACTTTATATTTTCGGATCGGCTCTCAGGCAGGATTTTTCTGATAAAAGCGATATCGATCTGTTAATTAAGCTGTCAAAGGATTCAGGCTATTCGGTTTTTGAATTAATTGAGATAAAAAGCAAATTTGAAAAACTCTTCAACAGAAAAATCGATCTTGTTGAAATTGACGGATTAAAAAATCCCTACCGCAGGGAAGAAATATTAAAGACAGCTAAGAAAATTTATGCCTCTCAGTGATAAAGACAAATCATATTTGTGGGATATTGCTCAGGCTTGTAAAGAGATTCTGGAGTTCATTGAAGGAGTTTCTTATCATCAGTTCTGCGAAACAAAAATGATCAGATACGCAGTTGAAAGACAACTGATTGTAATAGGAGAAGCGGCAAATCATTTATCAAACGAGTTTAAAAATTCAGAGCCTGATACTCCATGGGAAAAAGTCATAGGAATGAGAAATATAATTGCTCATGAATACGGCGAAATACTCGAAGAGAGGATCTGGATTACCGCTAAAGATCACATCAAACCTTTACTCGATAAAATCCAAAAATATTTATAAAGCTGACTGATTCAGATTTGACGGCTGCGGGAACAGTAAAGTAATAATTGATTTAAATAGGCTGTACGCTTAATTTACTTTCATTCAAGCTTTTAAATTACAATTCACTGAACATTTTGAACGATTAAGTTTTATCATTTCAGATAATTCAGCTTTGTAAAATAGTTTAATTCATAAGCTTTTTTGCTTTTTGAGTTCAGAAAAGATCTTTTAACCAGTGTTTCAACAAATTCCTGCTTCACGGTAAAAGGAGTAAGCAGTTTACTTATTCTATTTTCGTTAACGCCTATTCTTTTTCCGAATTCAACAAAATCAGACAAGCCGGGATGTCCGGTGTTTTTATATTTCTCTGACTTGAAATCATCGGCAAATAATCCTTTTGTCAAAGCAAAATCCGAATCATTAACATGCAGTCTGGTATTCAGAAGGTCATAGAAAGGGCTTAGTAAATAATCGCCTGAGCTGTTTTCCAATAACGCGAAATTTTTGAGATGCGCGTCACCGTTTGAGAATAAAAAGTTAAAGATCACAATTTGAAAGTATTTTTCTATCTCAACACGCCAGGCCGGCACAAACTTCTGTATAAGATAACCGATCTCTTCATAGCTGGAATTATATTTATAATTTCCTCCGGCATTCATTGATGTTTTGCCTGCCAGAGACGCAAAGTCTTCCTTTCCCAATTTTGATCCGTCAGCTATGACATCAAACCTTTTTGTAATATAAGCGGGAGTGCCGTCCTTAAAAAATATAAGTGCATTTTCAGCTGTCGGAATATTGTAAACCTGTCTGGCTATCTGCATCGTAAGATGTTCATTTGCAGGCACCTGATCTACCATTTTAACATCTCTCGGTACCGGCTTTAAAATATAAGTTCCCTGCTCGCCTTTTTCAGTTAATCTTAAAATATTTTTTTCAAGTATAAGACTGATCTTGATCTGAACTCCCGATATCGATATTCTCTTCCTGTTTTCAATGAATATTTCAGCAGCTTTTTCATCTTTGGAAGGTGAATCATAGCTCAGGATATGGCTGACTCTTTTACCGTTAAACATTTTTTTAAGGCAGGAAGGACTGTAAGTGCCGAATTTCTCCGCCAATGTGCCCGGACAATATTTTACATCATTCATATTCATCTCAATTCATCTCATCAGGTTTTATAGTAATCGCTCCAAGAGTATCGTATTGCGCAGTGGCAAGCAGGAGACCGAAATAATCATCAGGATCGATCTTTAGCTGAGTATTCTGCAAAGCTTTATTATCGCCTTCACTGAGCATGTTAAAAAAAAACGGGAAAAGATACTTTGACCTGTACTCATCGGACCTTTTAGGCATGGTCAGACTTACTGCCGGAGAATTATTATCCATAAGCCATGAATCGCAATATTTGAAAACATAATCGCCGTTATCTTCCTCGGTCAAATAACCGATTAACTTTTCATTCCTATATACTTTAGCTTTTCTCATGATCAGATATCAATTTTCTTTACGGATATATTTATTTCCAATCCCAATATTTCAATAATTTTCATTATCGTATCAAGAGTTGGATTCCCATTGCCGGTTTCAATTGATTTGACCGTTCTCAATCCGATGCCTGACAATTCCGCAAGATGTTCCTGAGTTATCTTCAAGACTTCTCTGCGGTC
>CALMWI010000153.1 GCA_937873545.1 uncultured bacterium
ATAAATGTCGTTTACACAGAATTATTTACACGCCCGTCATTTTTCTTTTTGTTGTAACACTGCAGGCTCAAGACAGCCTGAAGTACACGAGAGATCTCCCAGAAGAAATGCTGAATACTCCTTTATACGAAAATACGATTAGCGACTATGAGTATAGTCAGGCTATAAGGTACGCTGTAAAATGGGGCAGCTTCGGCCTGATCCCCGGCGCATTTTGGGGTAAATATGAAATGATAGGCACACCCGCTATTATAACTTCAGTGGTCGCTGTGCCTGTTTTGGGAATGATAGGTGGTTATTTCGGTAAAAAGCATGGAATGAAGCTGAACAATCTTAAATCTTCAAGCCCTGAATTAACCTCAGAATTATATACTGTCGGGCATGAATTAAGTTACGAAAAATCATTCATTTCTGAAAGTGGGGATTATGAAATTGACAGTTCCCCAAAATATTCAATAGTAGTTCAAAAAAGATCAGACAGCTTTTATGTGCCGGAAGAGTACCGAATCGGATTTTCATGGAAATTGTGGCATGATATTAATTCATCTGAGGAATTCGAATTGTGGGAAAGCAGGTGTAATTTTGATTTACTTTTCAATTCAAGCGGTAAGACATTTCAATTTCACTATGGTTTAGGCGGAGGGTATTCGTGGGGCGAGATTACCGCATATATCGATAACCAAAGCTCGGAAACTAAGATAAATGACGGAATTTTTTTCTTTTACCCGATTATAGGCATAACAGCAAATGCTTATGATTTTTTCTATCTTAGGATGGAAGGTAAATATGAGTATTCTGAATTTTACAGTAAAATGACTGATTTTTTTGGTGATGTCGAAAATGGGAATTTCAATATAGGTTTCTCATTAGGGACTTATTTGTTTTAAAAGCAGTCTTATAGTAACCTCGAATTTATTTCTTGCATTAATTTGAAATTGTAATTAACATTATAATCAAATAAAAAAGTTCGAATAAAATAAAGGGGATGTAAATGAAGTTTCCGGCTTATGTAAAAACTGTATTCTTATTTGTTGTTTTGATGTTAATGTCAGGATGCGAAGAGACAACTGAAGTAAGCCTGCCGTCGCAGGTGGCGATTCTCAATCCGGCTGACGGATCGGTTCTGACGGAACAGATGACAATGAATTTCAGCATTGTGAACGATGACAATCTCAGTTATACACAGATCGTTATTGACGGAACCGAAGTAGGAAGGCTTTCTAAGGGTCAGACCTCATGGAATTTTACGCCGGCTTTCTACAACGACGGGCTTAATCATACCCTGATAGCAATAACAACCGACAGCGACGATCAACAGAATCAGTCTGATGTCGTCCAATTCAGTGTTGGAGAATCTGCGGTGTTATTTCCGGTTTATACGGTTCCCGATCCGGACCATATATATCTGGAAACTGAAAATGTAAGCATGTCGTGGAATCATATCCCAAATGCAGTTGAATATACCGTACAACTGTCCGAAGATAAATATTTCGGTACGATCCTATCGGAAAGCACTGTAACCGGCACCAGCGTTTCATTTGGAGTACTGCCTAAGAAAGCATATTATACCCGAATGAGCGCAAAGAATGTCGCAGGAAAAACTGCGGCATGGTCGAATAATAGAAAAATTTATGTAGGTATTTTTGATATAACCTGGCAGAATGTATATGATTTTCCGGGACCTGTCTGGGCTAATGATGTCATCGTTCTTCCGGAT
This sequence comes from uncultured bacterium, assembly GCA_937873545.1. Lineage (GTDB taxonomy): Bacteria > UBA4055 > UBA4055 > UBA4055 > UBA4055 > UBA12480. The sequence goes on from CALMWI010000153.1 coordinate 1,718, forward strand.
AGTACTTTTGTTTCGGGAGGACCATGTTATGATTCATATCTTGAATACGCAAAAATGTCGTTGGTGAAAACTGACCGGATGGGAAATATAGTATGGCAGAAACTGATAGGTGCCGAAAATGCAATTACATACTTGAATTCTATTTCTTACAGAGACGGATACATATACCTTGTAGGGGGGAAGCGAATCCTGCCAATTACGACAGTAAACTGGTGGTGGTTAAAACTGATACGGACGGAAATATCTTATGGAGAAAAACTTACGGCGCTTATGATTCATGGGGATATAAATCAGCTATAGCCGCAGACGGTTCGATCTACATTACCTGTGATTACGACGGAGAAAGGTCGCTGTTAAAGCTCAGTTCTGAAGGTACAATAATCTATAGCTATTCTCCGGGATATTACACAGACTGGCTTTATTTCACTTTCACTCCCTTAGGAAAACTCATCGTAATATACGGTGATTATGACGACATACCTCATCTGGTGAAGTTGGACGACAGCGGTGCGCAGATAAGCGATACAGCTTTCGAAAGTCTGTACATATATTCTGCAAGAGGAATAGTCGCCGATGCCGAAGGTATTTATATTATATATTCGGGCGACAATATAATCAAACTGGGCTACGACGGCTCTGTTTTGTACGAATATTCTGATTATTCAACAACGCTTTATTCTGTAAAGCTGGTCAACGGATCACTTTACGCTTCAGGATATGATTATTACGGCAATGCATGTCTGTTTAAAATCAGTACAACTCTAACCTCACCCGTAATAAATTCTTACTGCACAGGTGTACTGACAAATCTCAGGATCATGGATGACGGTTCAGCCATACTGTGCGGATATGATACTTATGATATTTCTTCAAATACAAATATGCTTTTGATCCGTACGGATAAAGACGGGAACTGCGACGAGAAGTCAGTGCCTGCTAAAAACGGGACAGGATCAAAGCTCAAAGTCAAGTACGACAGGCTTAAATAAAAATATACATTTGAGAAATGATCAATGAAGCGAGTATGAAAAATTTAATTTTGAGCCTTTTTTTGCTAAGTTTCTCATTTCTGCCGCGAAGTGAAGAATTATATTCGAAGGATTTAAGCGGTTTTATATTGATACCTAATATTTCGATAAATTCGTTTGAATCTTATGATAAGTTCTATTTAGATCTAAGCACCGGTTACAAAGCTTATTTGAGTAGTATGAGTTCAGATTTTAAAGCGGTCATTATCCGTAAGTTGTCATCAGACAGCTTTACAACGCTGGAAGTTGATGATAATTATTTGAACCCGAACAGTATTTATGTTAAATTGGGATTTGGAGTGAATTTATAATAGATGAAGGGGTGTAATTAAGGTAATGAAAAATTTATCGTTAATGGTCATTTTTCTTTTTGTTGTAACACTGCAGGCTCAAGACAGCCTGAAGTATCCGAGAGAAATATCTGAAGAGTTGCTGAACACGCCTTTGTTCGAAAATTCTTCACCTTTCTGGAAAGATTATCGAACTAATCAGGCAGTACAAAATTCTTTCAAGTGGGCGAGCATAGGATCAGTTGTCTGTGTAGCTGTTCTTGCAGGCGGTTCGGGAAGCGGAAATTTTATGGCTTATATGCTGGCATTTGCAGGGCCGCCGATCGGATTAATTTACGGCGCTTATGATGGTTACTTTTACGGTTCAGAGCTGAACGAATATAAAAAATCTCATCCGGAATTCCATCTTCAAAGAAAACATATAGGATACGAGGCTGAAGTTACGGCAACAACATCAAACGGTCTTACATTTCCCAATGCGAAAGCATATTTTTGCTATCAGCCACTTGTTACAAAAAAATATATGCCTTCAGAGTATAGATTCGGATTAAGTTTTTTAAGGGAAGTATGGCTGGAAGATGATGACGAAATTGACTCCACGCCGTTTTACAGCTATTCTGAGAATAGAGCTGATTTGAGCTTACTCTATAATTCCAATAAAAAGTATTTTCAGTTCCACTGGGGTTTTGGTGCAGGATATTCCTGGGGACACCATGAAATACAAACCTGGGATAATATCGAAACATATCCTGTGAAAGGAGCATTCGTTTATCCGCTGGCAGGAGTCACCGTTAACTTTAATGACTTTTTCTATCTCAGGGCAGAAGGAAGGTACGAGCTGTCTCAATTCTATTATGAGCTTCTCGATTATGCTGATTATCCTGTTAGTACTAATGTAAGTATAGGTTTCTCATTAGGGACTTATATATTTTAGGAATTGGAATAAGTCAAAAAAGTTTGTATATTACGATCAATTAGATGAGGTAAATTATGCATAAAACCATTTCTGACGATAAAATTAAGGCTATGCTCAAAGAGATAATAATTGATTTTATTCATGAGAAAAATGATGAGTTTTATGATGTTCTCGTTTCTGCTTTTGAAGATGCTGGAATGTATAAAGCAATTGAAGAAGGAAGAAAAAACAGTTTGGTCAGTGAAGAAGCTGTTGATTATATTCTTGGCGGTAAAAAGTGAAAGTATTTTACGAAGCGAGTTTTGAAAAAGATTTAAAGAAAATAGATGACCAGAAAATATTTAATAAAATAAGAGAGCTGATAAGTCTTGTCAAGATTTCGGATAGTATTTCAGACATGAAAAACATTAAGAAATTACATGGTAATAAAAGTTTTTACAGGATTAGAATTGGAGATTATAGGATTGGATTTGAATGTGTTGAGGATACTATAGTGTTTGTAAGAGCTTTACACAGAAAGGATATCTATAAGTATTTTCCTTAAAGGCTAGAAAATTATGATACCTTTTTACTGTGTAAATAAAAAAAGCCCCGAAACCGGGGCTTTAATTTTGCTACAAGATGTTTATGTGTAAATAACCGGTTCTATCTCTTTTTCGATGACCATGAGTCCGTTCATCGCGAGAGCTGCCATTTCATCTTCACCGGGATAAACTACAACAGGCGCTATCCATGAAGTTCTTTCTTCGATCTGCCTGTTAAAATCGGGATTGTAAGCTATTCCCCCTGTAAGAATGATCGCATCGACCTGTCCTTTAAGGACTGTTGAGTATGCGCCGATGTCTTTGGCCACCTGATATATCATAGCGTCATGGATCTTGATCGCCTCTTTATCACCTGCAAGGCATCTTTTTTCAACTTCATAAGCATCGTTCGTTCCGAGGTAAGCGGCAAAACCGCCCTTCCCTTTGAACATAAGCTTAATTTCGTCGTGAGTATATTTTCCGCTGAAGGCCATTGCGCATACGTCTCCGGCAGGCAGGGTACCGCTTCTTTCGGGGCTGAAAGGACCTTCGCCGTCAAGAGCCTGATTAACATCTATCACTTTACCCTTTCTGTGAGCGCCGACCGAAATACCGCCGCCGAGGTGCGCGACAACAACATTTACCTCTTCATATTTCTTTGAAACGCTTTTTGCGTATTTTCTTGCTACTGCTTTCTGATTTAAAGCATGAAATATTGAAACCCTCTCGACTAACGGGTGTCCGGCTATTCT
>CALMWI010000154.1 GCA_937873545.1 uncultured bacterium
AGATTTGCAGGATCAAAATATAATTCGTTATAGTCCGTCCATTCCCAGCTATCGGGCATTGCCGGCGTATTTGATCTTCCCACTATCATAAAAAAACTGTTACCGTAACCATTACTCTCTGTTTTTTTCCATGAAGTAGTCCAATAATAATAACCGTCATCGGGATTATAAGCAACATCACCGCATCCGTACCATGCGCTTGTGTTTATTGTTCCGTTTACTGCCTCAATTCTTTTAGGTGCTGACCAGACTGCATCATCCCACCCGTTCGTAGCGTCACAAACAACGAACATCGGCTGTGAAAATTCATAACTGGAAGAAGTATCAAGATCGCTGAACAATGCAAAAAAATACCCGTTAATGAACTCGCATGCGTACATATTCCTGCCGCCCGGATCACCGGTCTGATCGCCTGTACCGCCCTGATATACCGATTCGTCATAAATAACCGCAGAACTGCCGTAGAAAGCGGAACTCCACGCTCCTGTTGTGCCTCCGATCGTCCCTGATCCGGTCGAAGCGATCTTTCTATAAACCGATCCGACCATCGTGCCTGTTGCAGGGTCATAATTTGTCTGTATCTTTCTGGATTCCGGACCTGCCCAGCTGTACCCGTTCGGAGAGTTGTCGAATGTTGAGTTTGAAGTTGTGAAACTGAGTGAGAATGCTTCATTTGCCGTCAGCATCACAAACAAAAGATAAGCGATCTTTTTGGAAAGGTTTATTTTTATCATTTCTCATCCTCCTCTTAAAATTCTCTTTTATTTAAATATAATGAATATATCGTAATTCTGCATGAAATAATTGCACAAAATATTATTGCATAGATATTATCGGCCGGGTGTAATCGAAAAATCGAAAAAATATATGGATACGACTCTGACATAGATCGCTAGCTCACATTCGATAAAATTGAATATAAGTCAGCAAAAAAGAAAAATCAAAAGATTTATTTATTAAATTCTTTTGCAGGAATTATTTTAACGATTTCAGTGCACCTTCCAGACTGATACATTTAAGCGGAATTTCAGGATAAGCATTCGTGAATACTTTGTATTTTGTTTCAGAAAAAGCAGACTTATCGTATTTTACTTCGTAGGCATATAGTTTACCTTTGTCATTCTGAACTACAAAGTCAACTTCATTCTGTGTATTAGTCCGCCAAAATTTAGTATTATCATTACCGTATCTGTCTTTGAGTAAAAGGTACACATAATTTTCGAGTATTCTTCCCTTATCCTTTCTGTTACCTACTGGGCTGTAATTATTGATAAGCGCATTCCTTAATCCGAGATCCGCAAAGTACAGCTTAGGCATTTTTCTTAGTTCGGAAGACATATTATTGTAATACGGCCGCATCAGATGAATATGAAATGATTTGCGCATAACCCATATATATTGCGAAACGGTTTTATTATCCATAGCTATATCTGAAGTCAGACTGTTAACGTTAAGAAGTTCGCCAATTCTTGAAGCGAATAATTTCATAAGATTAAGATATTTTTCCTGAAAGCCGAGATTGCTTTCCGCAGCATCTTTTTTTGCGTAAGAATCCGCTATCTCATTAAGTACAGCTTTCTTTGCCTTTTCACTG
>CALMWI010000155.1 GCA_937873545.1 uncultured bacterium
TTAAAATGTTCCAAAAACATCTCAAAATAATAGGTATAATTGTTTATCGTGCTTAGGCTGTAATTTTTCAGCCTTAAAAGGCGGTTATATTCAGATAATTCGGTATTCATTCACTGCTCGTATTTTATGTATTTAAAATTAAGGCTTTTGTGGCTTATTGTCAATCAGATTGTTTAACAAAACTGTTATGTATCGGAACTACCGGTAAAATATCCATCTGACGCCCCAGATCTCGTCCATGGTCCGCATGTCGAATCCGTCGATAGTCCGGTATTTGTAATGTTTATTTACTTCGAAGGTATTATCGTTGAATTCATATTTGTCTTTCAGAAAATTATCAGAACCGAAGAAGAACTCAAAATTGACTATCCGGGCTATAAAATTTAAGCTGAGATTGTTCATATACTCCATGCTGCTGCCGATCAAATATTCCGAATAATTGTGATATAAAGCGAAGTTTAGAGTGAGTTTATCGTTGAAGTATTTGTCGGAGAAAGTGACTGTGGAGATATTGTTCATAAATACGGCGTCACTGATCTTTCCTGATGCGGATTTCAGGTACTCATTCCTGAAGATGAGCTTGTTTTTGTAATCTGCGCTGAATTCAAGGCGGTAAAAATCTCTACCGGAACTTCCTTTATAATTGAACATGTCGTAACCGGCGCTGAAATTCAAGGCTGAATTTCCGGATTTAATGCTCTTTTTCAGAGTGAAAAAGTTCTCAAGAAGATCAATATTCTGATCATTTGTATCTTCGGAGAAATACCCGTGAGTCGTCTCAAAGCAGATGATTGAGTTCAGGTCTTTGGAAAAGTCAAGGTGCAACGATCTTGTTTGGTCAGATTCGTCGTTCAGGGCGAAATATCCGTTCAGGCTGTAGTCAACAAATGATCTTCTGCTGAAATCAGATCCGATATAAAAAAGATGGTTCTTGCCTGCTTCAGTATCAAAACCGGCTTTGCTTTCAAATCTGCTTAGCGTATCGTCGAAAGTATAAGTATCGTAAAAGCTGAAATAATTGGAAGTGTTTTTATTGATCTCATGAATATGAACTGCTGAAAATCTGTTGTTTTTTGTACTGTCCAACCGGCTGTCAAAGTATAAGACTGACCTTAAATTTTCAGGTTTAATGTGTGTAGAGTCTGCTGCGAGAGTAAATTTATCTTCTTTCATATAAGAAACATCAATAACGGGCTTGGTTGATTTCATTTGCGGCATTATCAATTTGACTCGGTAATTCTGTTTCTGATACGGGAACTTAAAATCGTCGTATCTATCTCTGTTGTCTTTCCAGTCAAAAACTTCGCCCGAGACCAGGAATGAGAAGCTGTCTGTCGCATGCTGAAAAATATTCGCGGTAAGGTCGCGGTAATTAAAAAAAGCGTCACGGTAATTTACTTCAGAAACCGGGACGACAGAATTGTAACTCTTTGTATAGATGCTGACAGTCATTCCGCTGTTTTCAACGGAGCGGTCATCCAGAATTATGCTTTCGATCTGATCTACCGAAAAGAACGAAAGATCGCAGGTGTTTTTTCCGTAGTATATATTGTCGATATATAAAGAGATCTCGGCAGATGATTTGCCGATCCTCTGGAGCATTACCGGCTGTCCGATTATTCCATAGCTAAAGCCGTGCACAGATGATATTTTTGTAAGAAGGTCATATAGATCTCTAGCGGCGACATTTCTGACAGCTCCGGAATCCAAAACGACTGTTCTTGAATTTAAAGAGAAAATAAACGCAAATATGAAAAAATATTTTAATTTTTTCAAAGGCATAATCTAGAAATTGCCTGAATATATTACCATCCCAGTTTTTCTTCCGCTTCAGCGTTCAGATTTATATCAATTACCGTACCTTCCTTAACTTTCTGACCCCACTGAATTGACTGTCCGATGATCCTGTCGAAAGCTTTGTCCTCGTCAGTGACTTTGGTTACCTTTCCGAGTTTGAGCTTGCTTCTTTCGATTTCCGCCTTCGCCTTATCAAGGCTTTTGTTGTAAAGGTTCGGTACTATTACCTGCTTAACAGCAGCGCCTTTACTTACAACGATATCAACAACAGCCTCGGAGCTGATCTCGCTGCCCGCAGGCGGATTGAAGCTGATCACCTTATCCTTTTCTACTTTATCATTATCTTCAAAATTTTCCGAAATATTGATAATGCCGGATTTTCCCAACAGGTCTTTTGCGGTTGAATAGTTAAGTCCGGTAATATCAGGCATTACTACCTTGTCGGTCAGCTCGATCTCGGCCAGATCATCTTCGGACATTGTTTCTATAGTTATTTCTACGGCTTTTGCGACGCTTAACTTAACCGCGTCTCCTGCTTTTGCGACGAACCCCGGAAGAGGAAACTGCGATAAAATAACATCCGGCTGGGTATTTTCGAGAAATTTTTCTTCGGGAATTATCTTAAGACCGAACTGCTGTGCGACTTTTTCCGCTTCAGGGAGCTTTAGATTAACAAAATTGGGTACCTCGGTTGAAGTTGCCAGAGGTTCGGAAGAAAGAAAATCCTCCGGAAGTATTTTCTTAAGATTTATCACCCCGGTAAATATTAGTATGCTTGTTATGACTGTAACAAGGAACGAGGTAATTAATGCTGTTGCGAAAGGTTTCATTTTTTTATCCTTTTTTCTTAATGAATACTCTCAATAAATCTTTTTGCGTAATCAAGTTTATTGTAATCGAAGTCGTCTTTGTTGCTGAAGCTCAGCAGCTTTTCAAAATAATACCGCGCCGATCTATTGTCCCCGATAGCGGATTTTATCATACCGATATTATAGAACAGATTCGGATAATTGTGGTAATCGTCAGGCGAAAGGTTCCCCAAAGCCCTTGTACTTATCTTATCCGCTTCAGAAAAATCACCAAGATTATAATAGATCCACGAAGTTGTAGATAAGAATTCGGGATTTTCAGGTTCTTTCTCAAGAAGCAGCTTTGAAATATCAAGGGCTTCAGACATGTCGCCCTTGTTGTCAGTTATGAAACGCACAAGTTCGTGCATGAATCCTGTTTCATGCGGGAAGAGGCTGAGCTTGAGCCTATAAGCACGGTCCCTTAATTCCAGAATGCCCGGGTTTGGGAAATTTTTATTGCTGTCGAAATATCTGAGTCCGAAAAAGTCATCATCTCCGGAATAAAATGCCTGTTTGGATATTGAAGCGTACTCCGGTGCGTTAGTGATCTTATAAAGGTATAGATTTGCAGGAAGGTTTCCCGGGTCAAGTATCAGGGCAGATTTAAAGAATTTCTGAGAAGCACTGTTATTGATCCCGTAATTGAGCAGTCCGAGCAGGGTTAAGTTTTCTACTCTTTTCGGATCAAGCTTGTTGGCTTTTTCTGCGTAATCGATCGCGTCGATCGTTTTTGACTGAGCAAGGTTTATCTCAGAGAGCGCTGAGTATAAAGACGACAGAGCGGCGGGGTCATTCTTGAATTTTTCAGTAAGGAAAATCAGAAAATTCGAGAGCCTGTCGAAATCCTCATACATCATAAAACTGGAAACCAGTATTTCAAGAAATTTATCTGAGACCTGAAAATTCTTTTCTTTGATCAGTTCAAGATAGTGCTCGGCAGTTAGAAAATCATTGTTGTTCATAAGAACGGATGAAAAACTGATAAGATTGTAAGCGTATGAGGGATTTTTGACTACTGAAAGAAGAAGTTCATTACCTGCAGAAGCGTAAAGCTTTTTCTTGAGCAGAGAAAAGTTAAGATCGTTCTGCCTCAAAAATTTTCTGAATCTTCCGGCACCGAGGCTTAATAAAAGGTCTGTATTGTTATTGTGATCTAAAAAGCAGCTGAGTGCGAATTCATCTTCAGAAAGGGCGGAATGATAAAGAATATCCCCGAACATATTCATAACGCCGACGGACGGAAGCGTGCCGATCCCGTTATCTTTGCAGATGTTGTTTCTGTTTCCGTCAATGAAAAGCGGAATATACAGCGAATTGATCTTTCTGATTATATCGTAACTTGAAAAAACAGACTCATCCGGAATATAGACGTTGTCTTTGCCGCGAGAAAGATAAACAAGGATCGGTTTGCTGTCCATTTTAGAATAAATCATGGCTTCTTCAGGGTCGTAGATCCAGTTTATCTCGTCTTTCGGGATATCTTTTCTTTTTCTGTACAGCTTTACTTTGTCTATCTCGTCAGCCAAAACTTTCTGTGGCATCACACCGTATTTTGATGCTAAAAGGTTTATATCTTCATCAAAGAACAGCACTGTCGGAAATTTGTTTACATTATATTTTTTTGCAAGTTCAGAATTGTCGGCATCCTCGATAGAAAGCAGGATGGTCTTTTTATAGTTCTTTAAGAACCCGGGATTAAAGATAGTTTGTTTAAGATAAGTTTCTGAGGCCGGATATTTTTTTGAAGTCAGAACAACTATTACCGGAAGCCCGAACTCAAGGGCCAGTTCCTCGGCATGCGAGAAATTTTTAGCGGTTTTATAGCGGTTGTCTTCTGAATCCCTGTTCATTTCGAAGATCCTTTTACCAAGCAGAACAGATTCAGAAATGAACGAGTGAACCACTTCTTTATCGGTTAAAGATCCTTTTGAGTTTATGAATGACCTTATTACCCTTTTGTTTTCATCCGCAAGTATCATAGCGGGAAAGTCAGAGATCCCGAATTCTTCAAGAATCTGTCTGTCCTTATGCCGGAAAAGTCTGTACATGACTGTTTCATCAGCCATCCCGATAATTTCTTTCTGCGAAAGGGCCAGCTCAAGATATTTTGAATTCAGGCTTGTATTATCAAGAGCTACGATAAGAAGCGGTTTTTTCTCCTTTGAAGATTTTGATACTGCCTCATCCCATGATTCAACCCATTGATTTTTACTTCCTGAAACCGAGCTCTCTTTCTGCTGGATCGAATCTGACAGAGTAATAATATTCTGTATGGCAAAATAGGACTGTATCAGCTCCTCTTTCGTCGGAAACTCAGCCTGTCCGTCATTTATGCACTGCAATGCCATTGCCGGTTCGTTTTCAAGCAGGCTTAATTTTGCATTCTCAAGATATTTCTGTAAAGAATTGTCCGGAAGCGCGTCAAGGATCTTACGGGCGTTTTCAAATTGAGACATGCTTGCATATACTTTAACCGCATTCTGAACAGAAGTGACGGCGGTTGGATTTATTGCCAGAGCGGAGTCTGAGAGTATTTTTGCCTTTTCATAATTGTACCGTCCGAATTCAATATCGGAAAGAGCATTATAGGCATCGGCATACTCAGGAAAAACTTCCAGCGCATCGCGATAAAGATTTACCGCCTCCAGATCATCTCTGCAGATATCCTTATATATTTCGGCACATTTGAACAATGCCAGCGGGTTATCCGGGTAAGCATCTTTAAGCTTTCGGGCAGTATCGGTTGCGGGTGATTTTGCGCCCAGTATTTTGTAAAGATCCAGCATGGCGATATGAAAATACACGCTGTTAATTCCGAGTTTTTCAGATTTTTTTAAAAGTGTGTAGGCGCTGTCCAGCAAATTCCTGTCAGATCCGAAATTCAAATATGCAAGCCCGAGAAAAAATGATGCTTTAGGATTGTTTCTGTTTTTGCTGTACATATCCGAGTAATAATTTAGAAGCTTTTGAAAGTCAGACTGCTCTGCGGATTTTATATTAAAATAGTTCGCCTTTATGTTTTTTATGCTTTTAAAATCTTTTGTTATGTTGTGAGCCGACTGAAGGTCTGATCTGAAATAATCTTCTTCGTAATCGGTTATATTGTTGAAGACCATCAGAAAAAACAGAAGGAACAGGAAAAAAAGCGTCAGAGATATCGGCAAAATGACTTTAAGGATATTTTCTCTGTTGAACCGGAACGGATCATCGGTTTTATGAGACGGAAGCTGAGAATCAAGAAGAACTTCATAGACCTGGATTTTCTCTTTTATATTCTTAAGCTTTTTGTTGCCGATAAAATTACACTTGATATCATCCTGGTTTCCGAGAAGGATCAGGACCGAGTGAGTAATTACTATACCGCCGGGATTGGCTATAGGTCTTATCCGGGAAGCGATATTGACGCCGTCGCCGAAAATGTCTTCATCTTTTATTATGACATCGCCAATGTGTATCCCGATCCTTACCCAGAGTTCTCGACTTTTAGGCACAGTAGCGTTCCGGTCGGCAAAATATTTCTGCAGTTCCTTCGCGCACTGAACCAGTGTTACTGCGCTTTCGGACTCTATCAGGATCTCATCCCCGATATGCTTGATTATTTTCCCGCCGTATTTTGCCGAGATCTCAGTTACCACATCCTTATGCTTCTGAAGTATTTTCAGAGCTTCGGTCTCGTTACTCTGCATCATCTTTGAATAGCCTACGATGTCCGAGAACATTATTGCGCGTAACTTTCTTACTGTACCGCTTTCATTCATTTTTTCGCCTTAAATATATTTCCCAGTGTCAGCCTATTTGACTTCCGGTTTCAACAGCTCTTTTCTGACAAGCTTTATTCTGCCCTCTTTATCAGTTCCGATATATTTGACCTGAAGCTTGTCGCCTATCTTGAAATGTTCTTCTACATTAGCGATCCTCTCAAGCGAAAGCTCCGATACATGTACGAGACCCTCTATACGCGGCATGATCTCAACGAAAACACCGAAAGGTTTTACACCTCTGACCACTCCGTCGTAAACGGCTCCTATCTCGGGTTTCGCGAACATGCTCTGTATATGTTTGAGCGCAGCTTCACCGTTCTCGCCTTCAGATAATATTTTTATATAGCCGTTGTCATCGACATCTATCTTAACGCCGAATTCTGCGATGATTCCTTTGATGTTCTTTCCGCCCGGTCCCACGAATAAACCTATTTCGTCTGCGGCGATCTTGTAATTCAAAATCCTCGGAGCGTGTTCAGAAAGCGCCGGTCTCGGTTTTGATATTGTCGCGTTCATTATCCCGAGTATATGCTTTCTGCCCTGTTTTGCCTGTTCAAGAGCTTTTTTCATGATCTCTATAGAAATACCCTGGATCTTTATATCCATCTGGTATGCGCAGATACCGTCTTCTGTTCCGGTGACTTTAAAATCCATATCGCCGAGATGGTCTTCATCGCCGAGAATGTCGGAAAGTATTACTACATCTTCGCCTTCTTTTATCAGACCCATAGCTATTCCGGCGACCTGCTTTTTAATCGGGACTCCTGCGGCCATCATAGCAAGCGAATTGGAACAGACCGACGCCATCGAGGACGATCCGTTAGATTCCAAAATCTCGGAAACTAGTCTGATAGTATATGGGAAATCGGCTTCGTGGGGTAAGATTGGTTTGAATGATCTTTCCGCAAGATTTCCGTGTCCGATCTCTCTTCTTGAAACGCCGGATATTTTTTTTACTTCGCCTACAGAGAAAGGAGGGAAGTTATAGTGAAGATAAAATTTCTGCTCTTCATTTTCATAAATATTTTCGATAGTCTGAGTGTCGGAATCCCCCCCGAGCGTGCAGACGCCTAAACTCTGTGTTTCACCTCTTGTGAAAAGAGCCGATCCGTGAACTCTGGGCAGTATATCAAGTTCGCAGGTTATCTGTCTGATCTGATCAGGTTTTCTGCCGTCGATCCTGACATTGTTCTTAATGATGTTTTTTCTGACTATATCTTTTTCAAGGTCATGCATAACGGTCACAAAATGCTTTTCATCTTCGGGATATTCATCTTCAAGCGCGTCAACAACATCGGCATGAAGAAGTCTTCTCGCCTCGTTCCTGTCTTCTTTAATTTTGATCTTTGTGAATTCATGGGTCTTGCTCTCTGAAAGAGAGGTTACTTTTGCTATAAGTTCTTTTGAAATCTCAGGAACCGTATATTCGAATTTGGGTTTACCGAATTCTTTAATTATCCCAGCCTGAAAATCGCAGATAGTATCGATAATGTTCTGACCGAACTGAACTGCCTGAAGAAGCTCGTCTTCACTTACTTCCTTTGATTCACCTTCGACCATTGAAATAAATCCTTTACCGCCGCTTATGACAAGCTCGATATCGCATTCTTTCATCTGTTTTACAGTGGGATTAGCGACTAATTCTCCGTTAAGTCTTCCCACTCTTACTGCGGCAACCGGCTGTGAAAATGGTATATCTGAAAGATTTACGGCCAAAGAAGTCCCGATAATCCCGAAAACATCCATAACCACCTCGCCGTCCGAAGAAAGAACATTGCAAATGATCTGAACTTCGTTATTAAAACCTTCAGGGAATAAAGGTCTTATCGGTCTGTCGATTATCCTCGCGCTTAAGATCTCATTGTTGGAAGGTCTGGATTCTCTTTTTATAAAACCGCCGGGGAATTTGCCGGCCGCATACATTTTTTCTTTATACTCGACCGTCATGGGGAAGAAATCAAATCCCACTGCCGGAGTTTTTTGCGCGCAAATCGTTACGAGAAGCATATTGTCGCCGTATTTTACGACTGCCGCTCCGTTAGCCTGTCTTGCCATCTTTCCGGATTCAAGGACAAGTTCCTTTCCACCGAGCATCATTTTTTTGCTGAAAAACATCGTTACTCCTATTTTATGGTTTTAATTTCATCTTTGTATTCCGCAGAAAGAGCTACATAAATCTGCGCATGGTGATACAGTTTGTCCAAAGTGTCTCCGGGTAACTGTCTCAGGATCTTGGCAGGAACTCCTCCGATAAGGGAAAAATCCGGAAAAGATTTTCTTTCCAGCACAACAGATCCGGCAGCTACGACCGATCCTTTGCCTATATGCGCACCGTCCAGCACTGTCGCTCCCATTCCGATAAGCGTGTTGTTATCTATCGTGCAGCTGTGCAGTGTAGCGCTGTGTCCGACAGTTACATTGTCTCCGATCACAAGAGGGATCCCTTCAGACTGGTGCAGGCAGCAGTTGTCCTGTATATTGGTGTTTTCGCCTATTATCACATCATCCACATCAGCTCTTACGGTCGCATTGAACCACACGCTTGAATTTTTACCTATTTTCACCCTTCCGATCACATCCGCGGAAGGAGCGATAAATACGCTGTCGTCTATCTGAGGTTTTTTACCTTTGTATGAGAAAATCATAGCAGTACCCTTTTTTTTACCAGCCCCCGGAGGCTTCCACATTAACGGTTATATCTATTACCGAACCTTTTTTAACCATGTCGCCTTTTTTCAATGACTGCCCGATCACGCGGTTAAATCCCTTATCAATATCAGTGACTTTTTTAATCATCCCAAGCTCAAGCCCTGCCTCTTTTATTTTCTTTTTCGCAGCTTCGGGAGTTATGTTGTATAAATTCGGTACAGTGATCTTATCATTTTCGATTTTCTGTGATGTTTTATCCGGGGCCGGCTGCTTATTTTCGTGCTCTTTTATAAAATTCATGATCCTGTTCTCATCGCCGTTCTTATTTCCTGCCAGTTTTAAATACTCTCTAAGATCCTGAAGGCACAATTCTATATTGTTCATTTTAAAATATGCGAATCCTCTGTTATAGTAAGCCTGCTCGAGTTTCGGATCAAGCTCTAAAACTCTGGTGAATGATTTTACGGCGTTCTCATATAGCCTGCGATCATAGCTAAGTACGGCTTTATTGTTGTAGGCCATGCAAAGCTTCGGATTTAATTCGATCGCTTTATCGAAATTACTTTCAGCCTTAGCGTAATTATTCATAAAATAATAAACAAGTCCTCTGTTGTTGTAAATCTGAGCGATCTTCGGATCGAGCTGGATGGCTTTGTCATAATTCTTTAGGGCTTCTTCATATTTACCGACCTCCTGGGCTTTATAACCCAGTTCGAACCAGTCTGTCGCCTCAAGGGATTTTGCAAGGTCCTTGCTTTTTTCTACGTATCCCTGTTTCTTGTCTTTCAGCTCATTTATCTCTTTTGTAAGCTTATCATTAAGCTTTTTTTGCTCCTCGAGCATTTTTTTGAGCTGAGAATCGTTCTTTATCTGAGTCAGTCTGTCCTTCAAATACCCGGTATCTATCATCGCGCTTATCTCGACTTCGATCGCAAAAGTACCTTCGATGACTTTGTTTTCACTTTTAATGATCTCAGTTTTAAGTATGCCGGCAGTATAGGTTTTTATTTCGTCTTTTGTGACCATGTAATCTTTCATTTCCATGTTCGATTCAAGATAAGTACCCACCTGTTCCAGAGCATTTCTTTTTGCATCATTAACCGCGAACATTTTAGCGTCATCGACAGTTATCCCCGATCCGATAAAAGCCACGCCTCTGCATTTGAGAGATATCACTTTATCCATCAGAATTATTGAATCCTGCGAAGCTAAAAGCGAAAAAAAGAAAAATATTGAAGAGATTATTTTCAGTTTTTTCATAATATGTAACCCGATTTATACATTTTCTGTGAGAACAGCGGAACAGGAAAACCCATTACGCTGAAAAAACATCCGTCAATCTTTTTTATGAATTTTGATCCGTAACCCTGAATTCCGTATGCCCCGGCTTTATCAAAGGGTTCATGAGTGTCAAGGTAGCTGTTTATCTGCTCGCCGGTCATTTCATAGAATTCCACTTTGGTTTCGGTGTATTCATTTACCGTATTCTTCAAATAGCCGTCATATACATATAGAGAAGTGAAAACGCTGTGTACTCTGCCGCTTAATAGTTTCAGCATATCAAATGCGTGAGTTCTGTCATCAGGCTTGTTCAGTATCCCGTTATCTATGACAACGATAGTATCCGAGGCTATTATTATTCTGTCGTGGAACATCAGATCCCTTACGGCTTCGCCTTTCTGCTCCGCAAGGTCCATAACTATCGCTCCGAAACCGTTCACGCCTCTATGTACCTCCTCAATATCTGCCGGCTTAACCGAAAATTTGAGCCCGATATTCTCAAGAAGTTCTTTTCGTCTCGGGGATTTTGAAGCAAGTATTATGTTCCTTTCGTTTATGTGCATATTCTCTCTAATAAACTATTTTTTGCCCGTCAGGAGCTGTAATTGTTACTTTGTTCTCGGTTTTGCTTTCAGGATTACTTTCGATCCTGCCTATGATTTTGGAAAATACTCCGAACGATTTTGAAATACCGATGATCTCATCCGCAAATCTTTCCGGAACGATGATCTCCATCCTGCATCCCATGTTGAACACCTGGAACATTTCGGGATAACTGTTCTTCCCGGATTCTTTAATGAGTTCAAAAAGCGGAGGAATTTCGATTATTGAATCCTTCACATAGTGAACACCATGCCCGAAACTCCGGCACTTTACCTGTCCGCCGCCGCTGTTGTGTACTAACCCGTGTATGTTATTCCGTTTAACCTCGTCAAAAACTTTTTTGAGAACCGGAGCGTAAGTTCTTGTCGGCGACAGAACCGCCTGACCTACCGATAATCCGCCGTGACCGAAACTGTCGGTCAGATTATATCTTCCGCAGTAAACATATTCGGTGGGCGTTTTGTCGGCAAAAGATTCGGGATATTTTTCAAAATATATTTTCGTAAATATGTCATGTCTGGCCGAGGTAAGTCCGTTAGATCCCATTCCGGAGTTATAGTGCTTTTCATATTTCGCATTACCATAGCTGGAAAGGCCTATAATGACATCGCCGGGCGTAATATTGTCATTGTTTATTACATCGGATCGTTTCATGCGGGCTGTCAGGGTGGAATCCACAATAATCGTTTTAACGAGATCGCCGACATCGGCAGTTTCTCCGCCGCAGCTGTGAATGTCTATACCATAGTTGTTCAGCATAGAAATGACTTCTTCATAACCGTCAATTATTTCAGCTATGATCTCGCCGGGTATTATGTGCTTATTCCTTCCTATCGTATTTGAAAAAAGCATATTGGAAGTGGCGCCTACGGCAATAACATCATCTACGTTCATTACCAGAGAATCCTGAGCGATCCCTCTAAAAACGCTTTTATCGCCCGTCTCCTTGTAATAAATATAAGCCAGAGATGATTTTGTGCCGGCTCCGTCAGCGTGCATTATGTTGCAGTATTCTGGATCATTTCCCAGCTTGTCTTCAATTATTTTGCAGAATGCGCCGGGAAACAAGCCTTTGCCGGAGTTTTTTACGGCTGAATGAACTTCAGACTTAGATGCGCTCGCTCCGCGTTTCAGATATTTATCGTCATAATTAGTCAATAACCATACCTCCGACAAGAGAATTTATATCAGCTATTTTTCTCCCCTTAAGCAATTTTTCCAGATCTTTAGCTATGTTCAAGCTGGAAAGAGGATTTGTGAAATTAGCCGTGCCTATTTGTACTGCCGTTGCTCCCGCGAGCATGAACTCCACGACATCTTCAGCCGAGCATATTCCGCCCATACCGATCAGAGGGATCTTTACCGCTTTAGAGCATTTATAAACTGCCTGAAGCGCAACAGGTTTTATCGCCGGTCCGCTGTAACCTGCAACGACAGATTTTATCTTCGGCCTGAAAGTTTTAATATCTATTGCCATTCCGAAAAGGGTATTTATCAATGAGAGAGAATCAGCCCCTTCAGCCTCGACAGCTTTTGCTATTGAGGTTATATCCGTAACATTGGGAGATAATTTTACCATTATGTGCTTTTTATAAACTTTTCTGACCTCACGAGTAACTTCCGCGGCTACTTTCGGATCGGTTCCGAATGCGACACCGCCTTCTTTTACATTCGGGCAGGAGATGTTTACTTCAATTCCCTGAATGCAGCCGATGTCGTTAAGCTTTTCAGCCACTTTGATGTAATCTTTGAGCTCTTTTCCCGCAACATTTACGAAAACAACGGTATTGAATTTTTCTATCACCGGAACTTTTCTGGTGATAAAATCATTTAGTCCGAGATTGGCAAGACCGATAGAATTCAGCATGCCGTATTCCGTTTCCGCGATTCTGGGCATAGGATTTCCGATCCTGACTTCAGGCGTGACGGCTTTTGTGACGATCCCGCCAAGGGCAGAAAGATCGAAGAGTTCTGCGAATTCGTCACCGTAGCCGAAAGTTCCTGATGCCGTCAAAATAGGATTTTTAAGTATTACCCCGGCCCCTATATTTACCGATAATTTTGTCATTCCGTGCGCGTTCCATAGATTATTTACAAAGCTTGTAATATAAACTTTTTAGAATAAAAGTCAATTTATATAAACTTTGTAACGGGACTTCTAACCGATCAGTTTTCTGAAATACCAGTTTGAAAATGCTGCGAAATAGCCTTTTATCAAGATGGATCTTACTTCAGCTCGAGAAATCTTATATGTATCATTTGTTGTGATGAAATCGTCAAGGTCTCTTTTTATTCCGTTCAGGGTCGCATAAGCAAGAGCGACAGGCCAGATGCAGAAAAGCCTTATCCGCCATAACCTGACAGGTACGGCTTCAACATACCGGACCGAAGCTTGGAGATGTTCTTCAGCTTTTTCTATCAGCTCGTTATATGCGGATTTTATCTGAACCTTTTTTTCGCTTTTGAAAAAATCTTCAAGATTCAGGCTGTATTTATGAAGAAGATCCTCCGGTATAAAGCACCTTCCCTCGGTGAAATCTTCTCTCGAATCTTTTATTATATTAACATACTGCAGAGCTTTTCCGAAAGCGATCCCGTTCCTGAACATAATATCTCTGCTTTTTTCAGGCACTTTGAAATGTTCGAGCGTGAAAAGCCTCGAAAGGAGTTCGCCGACCGTTCCGGCGACATAATAAGTATATTCTTCAAGTTCATCAGTCGAAGAAAGCTGAACTTTCGGATTGTCGGTTCCGAAAGAGTATTTTTTCATTCCTTCAGCCATTTCAATCGTCCATTCCCGTACGAACTTTTGTACATTTTCAGGAAATGTGTCAACGCATTCGAAAACATCGAATGAGTTTTCAAGGATAATTTTCTCGTATGGTTTTATATCGGAAGTTGCCGCTATTTTAAAAAAAATATTATTTTCTTTTTTATAATTTTCAGGGTTTTTCAGACAGGAAATGGCTTCGTCAAGAGCTTCTTTCTTAGTTTCGACAGTTATGTCGTAAGCGTCTTCCAAAGTGTCTAATAAACGGCAGATAAGATAAGAATGTCCGACAAAGAAATGAAGGTCTTCAGGAAGGATTTTTATAGAAGGGTAAAAAGTTCTTGAAACTTCTTTAAGCCAGATATTTCTCTTAACTGCAAACTCGGTATTATAATACTTTTTATCAATCAATTAGTTCTTCGTCCACAGATTCGTTAAGCATACGGACAAAATCGTCCGGATCTTTGACTTTGTGATTAATGCAGCATTCCTCCACTGTGGCGAACCTGTTCATCTCGCAGACGACGCATCTCATGCTTTTATTTATAAAAACCTTCCTTGTGGAAGGAAATTTCTCGAAAATTTTTTCGATCGGATCACTTTTTTTAATATACTCTATCACTTTTTCCTCCTCGGTCAACTCAAGAACTTTGAAGCTGTTACTATTGCAGCCGTTTCCGCTCTAAGGATCCTTTTATTCAGCTTTATTTTTATAAAGCCTTTTTCCGAAAGTTCAGCTGCTTCATTTTCTGTAAGGCCGCCTTCGGGACCTATTACAGCAAGTATATGACCGCGCCTAATTCCGCACGGTACGCTTTCTCCTCCGATGTCGGCAAAAAACTTTTCTTCAAAGCCCCCGAGGTCAGATAATTCTTTAAAAGTCAGGGTTCTCGATAAAACCACATCTGTGCTGCCGCCGCACTGTTTGAGAGCAGATACCATATTCGGTTTCAGCGAATCGGTTTTCATTTTTGGAAAGGCGGTTCTGTCGGATATGAACGGAATGAATTCACTTATGCCGATTTCTGTAAGCTTTTCAATAAGAAGTTTCATTTTTGAATTTTTGTTCAAAAGCGAAACCGCTACTGTCAGTTTAATGTCTTTATAGTCACTGACATTTTCTGTCATTTCCAGAGGTTTAACAACAAGCCGTTTTTTTGAGCACTCTACGACTACTGATCTGAACCTGACACCCCTGCCGTTTATTATCTCTACCGTGTCTCCGGCCTTGATCCTAAGACTGGCAAAAGCATGAAAAACCTCATTCGGATCGTCTATTTCAAGCTCGCAGTTTAATAGAATATCCTTATTCTCAGCGTAAAATGTTTCCACTCACCCTCCCAAACATTCCAAATATAAGTCGGTTTAGTTGGAAATGTTATGATTAATTGAATATAAATAAAAAAAATGAGCATTTCTACTCATTTTTTATGCCTTGGACCGGAGTCGAACCGGAACGGGGTGTGAGCCCCGCTGGATTTTGAGTCCAGTGCGTCTACCAATTCCGCCACCAAGGCAATTTCCGGATTGGGAAGATAAATATTCTATCCAGATTTGTCAAGACAGAAAAATCATGATGTAAGTTCTTGTAATTTCAAGATTTAATTCGTATTATTGAATGGCTGAAATCAACAGGAAAGGATGTAATTTGAAGATAATTTTCGTTTTAATATTTGTTCTGGGAATAACCTGTTTCGGCAGCGATTTTATGAAATTGAGCGAATTCGCAGCAGTTAGAACTGAAACCAAACAGGATTCGAGTATATGGGTCGCAAACCCCGTTCCGGATAAAAGTATGGAACCTGATGATGTTCTTGAAATTGACATTTCTTACTCGTTCAATTGGGAACCTGATTCAATAAACTTCGATTCAATTACCGTAGCTGTGACCGGAGATTCCATTAATTCCCCGGTAGATAAAGCTTTTTTTAAGCCTTTAAATAATATGCTGAGAATAGAAACAAAACCTGAAATATACGGTCACGCCTATATTGAATATACAGCCCATACGAGTATCGGGTCAGCTACGGATAAATTCCTATTAAGGGTTGAAAAGCGTCCTAACTACTCATGGAACCCGTTCAGCACCCAATACGATATTATACCGGAGAACTGTTTTGGCAGAGGCGACTCAATAGAATGGAAAGCCGCGTCTGTTTTTGATCTGGGAAATATTGATTACCGGCTTGACTGTATAGAATTCGGTTACGGGTTTGGAGGAAGAACAGACTGGAAAATAGTTCTTTTCGACGGACTTCCTACAGACAGTCTGGTGAACGGATTGAGCGGTTCGAAGGATTTCGATGGAGGGTATTCCAGCTTTATAGAAAACCTGAACGGAATAATTTCCGGTCAGGTTGCAGTAGTATTTTCAACATCGGAAAATTTTATGGCAATGGAGACTTCCGGCAGCAGCGATCTTACCTGGATTTACTCGGCTTCTTCAGGATGGGAACATCCGGAGGATATATCTCCGGATTATCCAGGTTCCTGGTATATAAGACTGTATGTGCTGGATCCTACGGGCATCGAGCAGGTTTTTACAAATGAGAAAAGCCCGACCTTAATGCAGAATTATCCGAATCCTTTCAATAATGAGACTGTAATTTCGTGGATGATGCCTTATGCGGCTCAGACCGAGCTTAATATTTTTAATTCAAAAGGACAGCTGGTAAAGAATCTTGTCAATGAGGCCGAAAATAAAGGAAAGCATTCCGCGGTTTTCAATGCGGACGGAATGCAGACAGGTATCTATTTTTATCAGCTTAAGATAAACGGGAAAATTGAAAATTCCGCAAAGATGCTGTATCTGAAATAAGGGGTCGATTATGAAAAAGATTATCTCAATTTTAGCCATAGCTGCTGCCGGTTTAGTTTTTGCCTCAGAATTTTATATGCCTCCTAAGGAGAATAAGTTTTCCGATAGAGCGGAGAATTTTATAAAATCCAAATCTGAAGAGACACGGGTATTTGTCATCTATTTTACCGACAAGAATATATTCGATAAATCCTCTTTCGACAAAGTTAAAAAAGACATGCGTCTTGATGAGAAAACTCTGAAACGAAGGGCAAAAACTTTCAAAAGAGAAAGTGACCTTGTACTGTTCTCTGATCTGCCGGTCAATCAGGAATATATCGACAAACTCGGGCTTGAAAAAGAAAGGGCAAGATCGAAATGGTTCAATTTTATATCTGCAGAAATAACTTCAGAAAAAGCTGTTGAAATATCTAGAATGAATTTTGTCAGATATATTGATATTCTGCCAAAAGTAAAAAAGGATATGAGCATAAAAAGCGAACAACCGTCAGAATCTTCAAAAGACGCTTTTTATAACCTGACTTATAATCAGGTGAACCAGATAAATATTCCTGCAGTCCATGCACTCGGATACAAGGGTCAGGGAGCCAGGCTGATGATTGTGGATACGGGTTTTAATAAGGATCATCAGGTATTCGACAGCCTCACTGTCGTTGATGAGTACGATTTTATATATGGAGATGACGAAACTGCTGACGATATACATGATTCGACAGGTCAGGAAGGACACGGAACAGCCTGCTGGTCGATTGCGGCGGGATACAAGCCGGGAACCTTCGTCGGACCTGCTTTCAGATCGGATTTTCTGCTCGCTAAGACCGAAAATTACGCAAGCGAAGGGACTTATGAGGAAGATTACATGGTCGCCGCTCTCGAATGGGGGGAGGCTCTCGGTGCTGATGTAGCTTCGATATCTTTGGGATATTCCGAGTTTGATGATCCTGCAGATAACTATACTTATGAGGACATGAACGGGATCACAACAATATGTACTCTCGGCGCGAAACAGGCGGCATATCTGGGAATGGTCGTCTGTAATTCGATGGGTAATTCAGGAACAAGCGCGTGGCATTATCTGTCGGCTCCGGCCGACGCGGACAGCATTTTATCATGCGGATCCGTCGATCTTAACGGAGTGATAGCGGCTTCATCATCTTATGGACCTTCTTATGATGGCAGGATAAAACCGGAAGTCGTTGCACGCGGCGTCAGCGATTATTACGCGGTATCGAGCACAAATACAACTTATGCGACAGGATCAGGAACTTCGTTCGCGACGCCTCTAGTTGCAGGAGTAGCATGTATGCTTTTATCAGCCCACCCTGACTGGACGAACATGGATGTCCGCGAAGCTCTGATGATGACGGCCGACCGGGCGTCGAATCCCGACAGCACAAGATACGGATGGGGTCTTATCGACGCATTAGCCGCAGTGAACTATGTTCATCTTGCCGATCCGCAGAATGTTTCCACCAGCGTTTCGGGAACGACCCTGACAGTTTCATGGAGCGCCGTTACCAATGCAAGATCATATCTTGTTTTTCACTCCGATCTGCCGTACGAAGGTTTTACATATCTCGCCACGACAGATCAGGCGAATTATCCTGTATCAATAACAAGCTCAACCAAGAAATTCTACTATATAAAAGCATCAAATCAGGAAATGAAATAAGGATATTTATGAGAACAAAAATTGGAATAGCGGGATGCGGACATTTGGGCAAACTGCACACAAAGATGCATACGATGCTGCCGGATATTTCGGAACTTATCGGTGTTTACGATATAAATCCGGAAGCGGTCAAAACTGCTTCAGAACTAAATAAGTGCAGAGGTTTTAATAGTCTGGAAGAACTGCTTCCGCTGGTTGACGGGATGGTCGTTGCGGTCGCGACACAGGGACACTATGAAGTTGCAAAAAAATGTCTTCTTGCCGGAAAGCATATATTTATTGAAAAGCCTATAACCGCGACGGTTGAGCAGGGCATTGAGATCGTTCAACTGGCAAAAGAGAAAGGCCTGATCATTCAGGTCGGGCAGATCGAGAGATATAATCCGGCATTTTCACAATTGAAGGATTTCAGTATCGAACCGAAATTCATTGAAGCTCACCGCCTGGCGCCATTCAATCCTAGGGGTGCGGATGTGTCGGTCGTGCTTGATCTGATGATCCACGACATTGATCTAATCTTGAGTCTGATAAAGTCTGATGTGGAAAAAATTGATGCTGCCGGAGTAGCTGTCGTTACAAACACGACCGATATCGCCAATGTCAGGATAAAGTTCAAAAACGGAGCAGTTGCGAACCTGACAGCTTCACGGATGAGCTTAAAGAAAATGAGAAAGTTCAGGATATTCCAGGAGCACAAATATCTATCGCTCGACCTTGATACCGGAATTGCAGACATATTCTACCTTGCCGACAAAGATGCTTTGATCAATGACGGCATGGCTGTTGCCGATCTCGATTTTGTTAATAAGAAAATAATTTATTCAAAGAGGGAAAAAATCGAAGTTAATGCACTTCTCGAAGAGAACAGGGATTTTGTCGAAGCGATCTCAAAAGGAAAAAGTGTAAAAGTAACGGGCGAGGACGGATTAAAAGCTCTTCAGGTAGCCGATAAAATATTAAATGAAATTGCAAATCAATTCAAAGGCGCGTAATATATGGAATGGTATTCGATAGACATAAAAATAAAAGACGAAATAATTAAAGATGTTATCACGGAATTTGCATTTTCTATAGGCTGTAAAGGGATCGAAGATCTGGATGAAACCACTTTTGAAGAGGATACCGGGCTCAGGTTGTTTTTTGAAGAAGACGATGATCCCGAGATCATTAAAAACTCTCTCCTGTTGTTTTTTGAGGAGAACGGAATAGAGGATGTTCCAGAAATGAAAGCGGTCAGTATTCCGAAGACCGACTGGCGTGAGGAATGGAAAAAAACATATCAGCCTGTTGAGGCCGGTAGATTTCTGGTCGTTCCCGCATGGATGGATGTTCATACCGATAAGATCAGGATCCTGATCGAGCCTAAGATGGCTTTCGGAACCGGTACGCATGAAACTACAAAACTAATGCTTCAGGAGATCAGCAAGCATGATCTTACAGGTAAAAAAGTATTCGAAGCGGGGTCAGGATCAGGAATTTTATCAATTGCGGCCGTAAAACTTGGCGCAGAAAGCGTCACTGCCGTTGATATTGACGAAGAAAGCTACGACAACTGCAAGGAGAACGCCCACATAAATCATGCCGATATGAAAATTCATACAAAATTCACTACTGCAAGCGATTATGAAGGTGAAAATCTATATGATCTCGTTCTTGCCAATATAAACAGGAGCGTTCTTGAGGAACTTATTCCGAGCTTCAGGAAAATAACAAAACCCAAAGGGATGATCATTTTATCAGGCATTCTGATCGAAGAAAATGCGAGGATGTATTCAAGGATAAAAGAAGTTGGCGGACTTATCACGGACGGTTATTACGAAATGAACGAGTGGTGCCTGATCAGGCTGGTAAAGATTTGATCCCGAAAACACACAATATTTTTTACTGATTTTCTATTTTAATTGATAAAACGCTTTTTCATTATTATATTAATAGGCTATGGGTTATTTCATAAATTAAGTAATTTAAAACAAATTGAAATAATTTGCGTTAACATAGTAAAATTACTATATAAGGAGTTTAGATGGATAAAGATAAATTGGCTGTACTTGCAGTGAGTGAAAGCGGGTTCATTTTTGATCCTGTAACCGGCCATTCATATACCGCAAATGCTACGGGACTAAAGATCCTTGAACTGCTTAAAGCAGGAAAAGAGCCTGATGAGATCAGGTCGGTTCTTCTTGACGAGTATGACTCGACAGAAGACGAAGTCAGCGTGGATGTTAATGATTTTATTGAAAATCTCAAAAAATATTTCTTAATATAGGGGATTTTTATGAAGCTCACCGTAGCGGTAAGCGGGATAAACACTATTGATAATCCGGGTCCCGGCGCCGGGATATGCCGGGCTTTAAAAGAAAGCGGGATGGATGTAAGGACCATAGGTCTTGCCTATGACGCGCTTGAACCGGGAATATATTTAGACCATATAATCGATAAAAGCTATATCATGCCTTATCCTTCAGGAAGCCGTGAAGCATTTATCGAAAGAATCAAAGACATTCATTCAAGAGAGAGTATCGATGTTATAATTTCCGCGCTTGATGCCGAACTTCCGATCTATATGGATATCGAGCCTGTTCTGAAAGATATCGGAATTAAGATGCTGATACCTTCAAAGGAAATGTTCAGGCTTAGAGATAAGCTCAGACTCAAGGAACTGGCTGAAAAGATCGGAGTTAAAGCTCCGGAGTACATGAGCTGCACATCTCTGGCAGATCTTCATAACGCGGTGAACGAATTGGGGTTCCCGTGCATGGTGAAAGGGCCATTCTATGAAGCGTACAAAGCTAATTCACCGGGCGAGGCGGAAGGATATTTCGGAAAGATCGCAGCAGCCTGGGGTTATCCGATCATCGTGCAGAAATTCATTCAGGGTGACGAGTACGATGTGATAGGGTGCGGAGACGGCAACGGTAACGATATAGGAGTCTTCGCCATCAGAAAAATGACGATCACCAAGCTCGGTAAAGTATGGAACGCCGTCAGCATCAGGAACGAAAAGCTTATCGAAGCTACAAAAAGGGTAGTAAAAGGGCTTTCGTGGCGCGGCGGATTTGAGTTCGAAGTGCTTCTTGAGGACAAGACCCAGGAAATATATGTACTTGAAATAAATCCGAGGTTTCCTGCATGGGTGTATTTTCCGGCAGGCTGCGGAATAAATCTGCCTGCGCGAATGGTTCAGCTTCTTACCGGGCAGGACTACGACACGCATTCCGATTATAAGAGCGGCAAGCTGATGATAAGATACACCAATGAACTTGTAAAAGATATATCCGACTTCGAACAGATCAGCACATTCGGGGAGACATCGGAAAAAGGAGAATAGAGAATGAAAAAAGAATACATAAAACCGTATATCAGAAAACAGACCGCCGGAGTGATGAACAAATTCGGCGTAAGTTACAATAAAGGTCACAGGGAAGAGATCGAAGGTTTTCATATCGGTGATTTTACCGAAAAATTCGGATCGCCCGTATTTGTTTTAAGCGAAAAAGTAATAAGGGAAAGATACAGAAAGATCTATTCATATTTTTCCAGCAAATATCCGAAGGCAAAAATGAGCTGGTCGTATAAAACGAATTACCTCGATGCCGTATGTTCCGTGCTTCATCAGGAGGGCGAGACGGCGGAAGTGGTTTCAGACTTTGAATATCAGAAAGCGAGAAGGCTGGGCGTACCGGGCAAGAAGATCATTTATAACGGACCTTACAAACCGCTTGAATCGCTTATTGTAGCATTTAAAGAAGGCGCGATGGTCAATCTCGATAATTTCGACGAGATTATCAAAGCGGAAGAGGCGGCGAAAAAACTCGATATTAAAGCATCTGTCGGCATCAGGGTCAACATGGACACGGGTGTTTATCCGCAGTGGTCGAGATTCGGATTCAATATCGAGAACAACAACGCATTCAACGCGGTGAAAAGGATCCAGCACAGCGAATATCTGCATCTTGAAGGTATCCATTGTCATATCGGGACTTTCATGATGGAGCCTAGCGCCTATAAAGAAGCGGTTAAGAAAATTGTTCAGCTGATGCGCAGGATCGAGAAAGAATTTGAAATATCAATTTCGTACCTGGATTTTGGCGGCGGTTTTCCGTCAAAGAACATACTTAAAGGAACCTATCTGCCGCCTGAAGTAGCCATACAGCCGGTGGAAAATTTTATTGACGCGATCACAGACACTCTTTTAGAAGAGCTTGAACCGAAAGAATATCCCGAAGTTTATCTTGAAACAGGCAGGGCGATCGTTGACGAGGCCGGGTGGCTTATAACCACCGTTGATGCCGTAAAAAGACTTCCCGACGGAACGAAAAGTTATATAATCGACGCCGGCGTAAACCTGTTATACACATCAGCCTGGTACAATTATCATGTCGAGATAGACAGAGAAATTCACGGAGCTTATGAGAACAGCATTATTTACGGGCCTTTATGCATGAACATCGATGTAGTGGTCGAAAGCGCGTTCTTACCGCCTCTTCCTAAAGGAACGAGGCTGATACTTTCCCCGATGGGCGCATATAATATGACCCAGTGGATGCAGTTCATCCGCTACCGTCCGGCCGTAGTTATGATATTGGAGGACGGTACTGTCGAGCAGATAAGAAGGCCTGAAACATTACAGGATATAGTCGGACCGGAAAGCGTTCCGGAGAAATTAAAGAGATTTCAATTTTAAGGATAAAAGCGCATGAGTTCAGGCAGGGTAAAAGAATATTATAAAGACACGACAGAAGAATTGTTTTTCGCTTACTCGAATCTTTTCTTTATTCAGAACAGGACCGTCGGAGTACTTCTGTTCCTCTCAACGCTGTTCAACCGAAACATCGCCGTTCTCGGGCTGCTTTCTCTCATTATCGCATTGCTCTTCGCAAGGTTCATCGGAGTTAAAAGAAATGATCCGGTAAATAAACTATTTACCTACAATGCCCTTCTTACCGGATTTGCCGTCGGATTCATTTTTAAGATCACCACGCTCTCGATTCTGCTAACTTTAGGCATGAGCATTCTGACAGTCCTGATCACTTATACATTAAGTTCAGCCCTGTATTTATATTTCAGGCTGCCCGTTTTGAACATACCGTTCACAATATCGGCCATGATAATATATCTAGCATCGGCTAAGTACAGCAATCTTATTGTTGATTCATTCTACAAACAGGAATATTTCAATATTGAAGCACTGCCGGCTTTTATTCAGGGACTTTTCCGGGCTGTCGGAATACTGATATTCATGCCTTATGATATTATCGGCATTATTCTGCTGATAGCGATCCTGCTTTATTCACGGATCACCTTTTTTACGGCTGTCCTGTCCTATTACGCGGGAATATATTTCCTAGCTGTATTAAAAGGCAGCGTTCCTCTCGCGTTCCAGGAAGTATCATCATTCAACTTCATACTGGTGGGAGTGAGTCTCGGCGGAATGTTTCTAATCCCTTCAAAAAGAACATACCTGCTCACATTATCAGCCGTTCTCGCGTCGGTTTTTATAATAGACGCCACATCGGTCTTCTGGGTCTCGTTCGGAATACCGGTGTTCACACTGCCGTTCAACCTTACGGTTCTGTTATACATTTATGTACTCGGCAGCGTCAAATATGTGATGATGAATCAGACCCATCTCGAACAGCCTGAAAAATCGCTTATCGATCATCTCAACTATAAAAACAGGTTCGACTGGTCAACGCCTTCGATAAACCTTCCTTTTATGGGAAAATGGACCGTATATCAGCCTTTTGACGGCGAATGGACGCACAAAGGCGTATGGAAATATGCTTATGATTTCACGATAGAAGATAAAGGAAAAACATTCAAGAACGAAGGACAGCAGAAAGAAGATTATTTCTGCTACGGAAAGCCGGTTGTGTCGCCCGTTGACGGGACTGTAGTTGATGTTTACGACGAAGCTGATGACAACGATATCGGTACGGTTGATAAAGTGAATAACTGGGGGAATTATATTATAATTTACTTTAACCCCGGGTATTATGTTGAATTGTCGCATCTTAAAAAAGGTTCGATCAAGGTTAAAAAGAACGATCAGGTATCAAAAGGGCAATTGCTTTCAGAATGCGGAAATTCAGGTTATTCGCCAGAACCCCACCTTCATGTTCAGCTGCAGTATTCCCATCTGATAGGATCGGCGGGAATAGAGTTTGCGTTCAACAGCTTCAAAGCGAACGATCTTGATCTTGATATTAAATATCTTAAAAAGAATGATTCCGTTACAGCTCTGTCATCATCAAAAACACTCACAAGAAAACTCCAGTTCATTCTTGATGAAGAGTTCATATATAAAGTTTTCAATGATGATATTCAGACCGGCGAAATTGCGGTTACCGTGAAGATGGAAACCGACGGCACATATTATTTCTGCGACGGGAAAGAAAATAAGCTTTATTTCGGGAACGACAGGGACAGGTTCGTGTATTTTAAATATGACGGGATCTATAATTCCGAGCTCAGATATTTCTTTCTGGCTCTGCCGTCCGTTCCTCTGTCAGATGACGAACTGATAGAATGGAATGAATTCATTCCCGATAATGTTTTCAGGATATCAAAGCTCCCTCTTATAATAAAATCCTTCAATCACAAATTGAACAAGATCTGCGGATTCTATATCAGGAATGATAAAAATACCGTAGCCGGCAAAATAATTCAGAACGGCCGCGTGGCTGCCCAGACCAAAGCTGTCATTTGCGATAATAAGGGAATTAAAGAGATTTCATTGATTTTCAACAAAAAAACAATCAGATTAGAGAAAATATGAAAACAGGTGTTTTAATCATCATTTTGAGCGTAATAAGCTCAATTCATGCGATGAGCGAAGTTGATTCGCTTTTATTCAAAGGGGACGAATATTACTTCAAGAAAAATTTTGAAGGAGCGCTTGATCTTTATTTTCAGGCCGAGAGCATCGCTCCTACTAATCAGGGCGCGAAAGAAGGAATTTACAATGCGAGCATAAATTCAGGCGGAATAAAAACCGCAAATGATTATGCGTATAAGCTTTTTAAGCTTCAGAATTCGCAGATAAATCAGGACAGGGTTATTTACTCAGACGCACTGCTTGGAAAAACATCAGGCGCGGAAAAATTCCTGAAGCAGGAGAAAGATTTCTACAGGCGAAAAGCGATCTACAGCCTGACCGGATACGGGCTGAAACAGACAGGTTTTTATATTAAAACAGCTGAATGGTACAAAAAAGCAATGGATGCAGGGTTTAAAAACGATGAATTTGAAACCGGATACAGAGAGTCTTCAAAGCTGTTAAAGGATGACAATAAATACCTCGATGTAATTTTTTCACTTTATGAGTACGGAGATAATGACCTTTTGCTCGGAGGGTATAACTTCAACCTGAACTATAACTTCGGGCCGCAGACGCATAAGTTCAATGTTAATCTAGTCATGCAGGGAACAAGCGTTGATAAAAAAATGAACGAAGATCTCGGATTTACTTTCTATGAAGATATTAATCAGTATGAACTTTTCGCTCAGTACAATTACTACCTTTCCAGAAGGACTTCATTTTATATGGGGCTCAAAGCAGGATGGCTGATAAACGATTATATCCAGGATATAGAAGCTGTTTCAGCCGGATGCAGATTTTCTCTGACAGATTTTTTTAGAGCCAACACATTTATAAATGCCTCAGCGCTTAGTTACAATTTTTATGATATAAATGAGCTGGCTACCGGAAATCAGAGAAACTTTTTCACGGATTCAAACTCGCTTACATCGCTTCAATATACATTTGACGGAGCGTTCACTTATGCAGGAATTTACTTGGGCGGTGTTATAAATATAGTTCAGGATTCAGGATCGAGTTACGCTGAAGATATGATTGCTTCAGACAGAGATTCTCTTATAACGAATATTTCAGAAAGCATAATCAGGAATGAAACCAGATTTCTTTACGGCATGACCGCAGGATACAATAACGAGGAATACGATATTTTTTCGAGCTATACGACAGGCGACATGTTCCTTGTGAACACAAGCGAGGGCAGGTATCTTAACACTAATGATTCTGAACTTAAAATGAATATACTTGGCGGCGTGATTTTCAAGAAGCTCTTCGGAGAGTGGATCCTGGGCTATACTTTCTCATATTCAGATTTCGAGGATTATACGATAATGACCAATTCAATAATAGCAAACTACAGATGGAGATAAAAATGAAAAAGACAGTATTACTGCTTATTATCAGCCTTTTCTTTGGCCTGTACGCCGAAATGACACAGAAGGAACTGGAAGAAGCCTATTCCGGCTCGATAAAATATGAAACGGCTCAACGGTACGACAAAGCTATATCTTCTTTGAGCAAAGTGATTAAAGATTATCCGACCAGTTACACTGTTAATTACAGACTGGGATGGTTATATTATCTTCAGGGGAACTATGCGAATGCCATGAAAAATCTTGAAACTGCCCTAACTGCATGTCCGTATTCGATTGAAGTTTTAAATACGATCAATCTGATATATTCGGCTCAGATGTACTGGGATAAAGTTGAAGTTCAATCCAATAAGATAATGAAGATAGATTACTACAATTACTATGCGAACTACTGGTATTCGGTAGCCCTTTTCAAGCAGAACAAGTACGATCTAGCTATAAAAGCAGCAGATAAAATGCTGGCCGTTTTTCCTACTAATGTAGTGTTTTTGAATATATTAGC
>CALMWI010000156.1 GCA_937873545.1 uncultured bacterium
AGGGTTCGCTTTTAGATAATATACAGGAGCAGCTGTAAGGAAGAACTACTGAACAAAACGCTCGATAGATAAAACACCCTTCACGCCGAAAAGTTTCTTACGCAGTTTAATAAAATGATTAAGGTTCTTAACCTTACCTATGAAATTCCCGACTGCTATCGAATCATCCACCTTTATATCAAGATAAGTAAGATTTATATTCAGAGAATTCACAACTTTGATCATTTCATATAAAAGATTGGGCCTGTCCTCTGCCGCGACTTTAAAGCTTACCTCAAAATCTTCATCCTTTTCAACCTCCCAGTTCGTATTAAGAAGAGTAGCGGGATCCGCGGAGCCCAGAACCGGGCAGTTCGAAAGATGTATCTTGACCGTATTATTTTCAATCAACTGCCCCACTATGGTATCGCCCGGAAGAGGATGGCAGCATGAAGCGTAAATAATGTTCTTAGTCGGTTCTGCTTCTACAGGCTTGTCCTTCGGACTCTTTATCCTGATCTTCTGAACGAGTCTTTCAAGCACGCTCTCTTTTCTGTTCGAGCTGATCTTACGCATGAACTGATTGGGTTTAATCTCACCGTTCCCGACCGAATAATAAAAATCTTCAACTGCGGAGAAACCATATGACTTAAGGACAAGTTTGACTGTATCCCTGTCAATTGCAAGGTTGTATTTCTTAAGTTCGTTCAGAAAAATATCCCGTCCGAGCTTTACAGTATCATTATATTCGGTTCTTTTCAAGAAATGCTTGATCGAGGTTCTTGCCCTCTGGCTTTTTGCGAATTTCAGCCAGTGGTAGCTCGGATTTGCTTTTGGCGAAGTGATGATCTCGATAATATCGCCTTTTTCAAGCACTGTTGAAAGCGGGATCACCTTGCCCTTGCTCTTTGCGGCTATGCAGTGGTTCCCGATGTTCTCATGAATCTTATATGCAAAATCTATAGGTGTTGAACCTGCGGGCAGCGTGATCATATCTTTTTTCGGAGTGAACACGAATATCTCGCCGGAAGCAAGATTGAGCTTAAGCTCCTCGAGTATTTCCTTCGGGTCGTTCGCCTCAAAACTTTCTTTAAGCACATTCCTGAGCTTGAGAATGTAATCATCAATAGCGTGAAGATCGGCATTGTTGGAGGTTTTGTATCTCCAGTGTGCCGCAAGACCGAATTCGGCCACCTCGTGCATTTTGGCTGTTCTGATCTGTATCTCGATCACCCTGTTGTCGAAAACGACTTTTGTATGAAGCGACTGGTACCCGTTGGGTTTCGGCGCCGCGATATAATCGTTGAACATTCCCTGTATCGGCGTGAACATCTGATGAACCATGCTCAGAATATTATAGCAGTCCTCGGTGTCAGGGATGATTATCCTCAGAGCGATTATATCAAGTATCTCCTCAAAGCTCTTCTTCCTGTATGTAAGCTTGTTGAAGATCGAATAATAATGCTTGATACGGCCGTTCACCTCAGCTTTAATGTTTTTCTTTTCAAGCTCCTGGATTATCACCGGGGTGATCTTTTTTATATAATTCTCCATCGATTCCAGAGAATTTTCAAGTTTTTTACTGATCATCTCATAGTTTGCCGGATCCAAAATCTCGAAAGCTCTGTCCTCCAGCTCATTCTTTACCTTGAACATACCGAGCCTGTACGCAAGCGGTGCATAGATGTCCAAAGTTTCTCTTGCGATCTTTTTCTGCTTGTCAGGCTTCATGAACCTGATCGTACGCATGTTGTGAATACGGTCTGCGAATTTTATAAGAATGACCCGGAGATCTTTGATCATGCTTAATATAAGCTTACGGTAGTTTTCGGTCTGCTTTTCCTCGAACGTATCGAAATATATCTCATTTATCTTGGTGACGCCGTTGACGATCTCGAATATGGTTTCGCCGAATTTCTCCTTTATCTCGAGTCCCGATATTTCGGTATCCTCGACCACATCATGAAGCAGCGCGGCCACAATAGTCACATCATCGACTTTTAGTTCAGACAGGATCTCCGCGACCATGACCGGATGTTCAATGTAGGGTTTACCGCTTCTTCTGAAAACATTTTTATGCGCCTGAAAGGCATAGTTGTACGCATCTCTTATAAGATCGCCGTTCACTTTCATACCTGTAGCTTCGAGCCGGGTGATTATGTTTTCTATTTGTATATGATATCTTGAAGGCATCGGTATTTCCGTTTAATTTCCTGCAGAATCCATTGATATTATTGACTTTATAGCCTCAGGTATCTTTTTTACGACATCGGTAGGCAGAAGGCTGTGCTCGCCGAATTTCTCGATGGCGTATCCGGCCGCAAGGGCATGAACATAAATTGCCGTATTTATCGCCTGTTCCATAGGGACTTTCTGGCCGAGAAGACTTACGAGTATGCCTGAAAGTACATCTCCCATTCCTCCGACCGCCATACCAGGCTGTTTATTGACATGAATCAGGACTTTGCCGGACGGATAAGCGACTATCGTGGGAGTTCCTTTTAAGACTATGTAGCATTTCCATTCTACAGCTTTCTGAGCAGTTATCTCGAACCTGTTGAGAAGGAAAAGCTCCTTGCTCATTCCGGTCAGTCTGGCCATTTCGCTGTTATGTGGAGTGATCACTATGTTGGATTTAAAATCGCCGAACATATCAGGTTTTTCGGAAAGTATGTTAAGAGCGTCAGCATCCAGCACAGTAGGCTTATTCTCGAATTTCTGCATCAGTTTCATAACGACCTTCTTCGTTTCAGGATGGACTGAAAGGCCGGGACCTGCAAGACAGGCATCGCACCATTTGTAGCCTTTAAGAACATCTTTTTCAGCAAGGATCGATGTATAGCCCGGTTGAGCGTATCCGAGCGGGATCGTCATTATCTCGGGATAAACCGTGGATATCGAAGCGGAGATATTCATAGGGATACCGAGCTTCAGGAGTCCTGTTCCTGACCTGAGTGCGGATATTGATGAAAGAGCCGCTGCTCCCGGCATTGATAAAGAACCTGCGAAATTAAATACCTTGCCGAAATCTTTTTTGTCTGCGGTGAGGTCTCTCTTTTTGTATCCGCCTGCGGCATCCGAAACTTCAAGAAGCATTCTCGTTTCGAGTATTTCTTCGTCCAGTTCAGGCGGGAATCCGATATCGACTACATCGACTGTTCCGCTGTGGGTATAACCGTCGTTTATATAAAGTCCTATTTTGGGATACCCGAAAGTGACTGTATGATCTGCGACAACTGCGATATCTTCGCTGTTTCCTGTTGTTCCGTGTATGCAGGACGGTATGTCAACCGAATATACCGTACACGGGGAGTCATTTATCCTTTTTATTACATCGAAAAAGATTCCTTCGGGATTGGAATTGAATCCCGTACCGAATAATGCGTCCACGACTATATCTGAATTATCAAGTATAAAATCTTCTGTTTTATCTACGAATTTTATTTTTTTAACGGTTTTGGAGATCTTCTTACAGGCTTTCTCGGTTTCTTCGGACAGCTCGGTTTTTTTAGCCAGAATAAAAACCGATACCGAAGCGCCGGCGTCTGCAAGGAGCTTTGCTGTGTATAGCCCGTCTCCGCCGTTATTACCTTTTCCGCAAACGATTGTGAAGCTTTTATCCTTTACGATATTCTCGTATTTTAAAATGGTCGAGTAAACTCCTTCAGCCGCGTTTTCCATAAGCTTTGCTGCTTTTACACCATAATTCGATACAGCTATCTTATCGAGCTGTTTCATAATCTCTGCCGTGACAAGTTTTTTCATGATCTTTCCCTGGTATTTTCTTTTCGCAGTGAATTGCCCCGCACAAAAATAACGGCTTTAAAATAAGTTGCTTCTTTCTGTTTTGAAAAATGCCGTTGTGGAACTAACCGAGCAATAGACACTCTAATACAATATAAAACGCACGCTTTGGAATGTCAAGTAAAAGATGCAGATTTTCAGCTGCTTCTCCTGTATATTATCTAAAAGCTAATCC
>CALMWI010000157.1 GCA_937873545.1 uncultured bacterium
CCGCGAAATCATGGCTGTCGATACTTGAAACAAGCGGGATAATCTATTTACTTCAGCCTTACCATACGAATGTTTCTAAAAGGCTGATCAAAGCACCTAAGCTATATTTCTTCGATACCGGATTATGCTCATACCTCACAGGCTGGTCAAGTCCCGAAACGCTTGAATCGGGAGCAATGTCGGGAAATGTCCTCGAGACCTGGATATTTTCTGAAATATTAAAAAGTTACTGGCATAACGGAGTTAAAGAGAATTTTTATTACTACAGAGATAAAGACGCAAAGGAAATTGACCTGCTCATTCTAAAAGACGGCCATATTTATCCTTTTGAATTCAAAAAAAGCTCCTCGCCGAGAAAAGAACACATAAAGAATTTCCATCTGCTCGACAAACTTGATCTGCCAGTCGGTGACGGAGGATTGATTTGCCTCTGCGACAACTATATTCCCATGAGCGAGAGTATTACTGCGATCCCGGCCGAATTTATCTGACCTTGTCTAAAGCAGTATATTCTCGACTGCGTAAAGCGGATAGACCTCTATATTATCGTAGGCTGAAAAATTTTCCGTTGAAACCCTGACGCCCTTACTCAGTCCTTTCTCCCGCATAAAAATATTCATGCTCTGCATACTGCCTTTCGTGCCGGCTTTTACCTCGACAGGAATGATCTTGCCGTTCTTGGAAAAAACATAGTCAACTTCAGCGTTGCTCGATACCGATTCCCTGTGCCAATAATAAAGGTCTCGTGTCTCATAAGGCGATAAACTTTTTAACAACTCAAGACCGAAAGACATTTCAGCGAGACTGCCTCTGTTTATAACTTCCATATCTTCTGAAGCTATAAATTCAGCCAGATCAAGATTAAGAAGCCTCATGAACAAACCGGTATCAAGAAGGAGCATTTTTCTTTTTTTGTGATTCAGTTCGGCTCCGAGCGGAAGTCCGTTAGCGGAAGTATGAGTTACGGGGATTACTAGTCCGGCCAGTATCAGAAGATCCAGCCCTTCTTTTATTTTTTCGTGCTTGTCACCAGATACTTTAGAATAAACAAATTTGCTTCCTGCCTGCTTCACTACCGAATTGAAAACTTCCGTGAGTATCCTTGCGGGGAATTTATCTTTGTATTTAGCAAAATCAGCCCTGAAAGAAATTATAAGATCGTCCATTACGCGTCTGCATTCTGTAATATCTTTATTTGATATGTAATTGGCTATAACTTCAGGCATTCC
>CALMWI010000158.1 GCA_937873545.1 uncultured bacterium
GCGGTAAATTTTCCGCCCTTTTTATTGGCTTTAATCTCATTTAGGTCGTATTATACCCTTATACATAATCTTCCGGAGCCGATATCATGAAATACTGTATAATAATTTTTGTTCTTTTTTTAACTGTATGTTCTTATTCAAAAAAGATCATCGAGCTTAAGAACGGCGAATCTATAAAATGCGAAATATTCAGCGAAGATAACGATATACTGACGGTCGTTTCAGACACTTTCGGGGAAATGAAGATAAACAGATCTGACATCAAACTGATAAAAGACCTTGATGAAAGAACAGGTTACAGATATGACGACCCGAATCACTGCTCGCTGCTTTTCATGCCCTCTGCCGAAACAAACCCTAAAGGCACATGGTATATTTCCGACTACGAACTGCTTTTTATGAACATAGGTTATTCTCCGGTTGAAAACCTTCACTTATCCACCGGATTTCTTTTCCCTATCGTTCCGGAAATGCTTACCGAAGGTCCGATATCTTTCGGTGCTAAATTAAGGACAATAGGTGAACCATATAAGTACAACATGAGCATTATGGGAAGTATCACAACAATTTTCGAAGAATCTGAAGGAGGACTGATAACTTACGGTACAGCTTTTAATTATTACCTGAGTCCGAAAACGACAGCTAATTTTTATATGGGCGGTCTGACAACTACAGCAACAGCCGGAGCCGAATCCATTTTCAGCTTCGGACTTGCATTTACTTTCAGAACATCAGAAAGCTCGAAGTTCATAGTCGAATACCTGAACGGAGGAATGTTCGACGACATCGAAACTAAAGGCATAATGCTTTTCGGACTTCGATTTTTCGGAGAGAAAATATCAGCTGATCTTGCCGGAGTAAAATTTCTGGACATATGCGGAAGCGAGCCGTGGTTTTTCATACCGCTTCTCAGTCTGACATATCATTTCTAAAATTAAAAGGAGAAAATCATGATGAAACATTTTATTCTGATGCTGTTACTGTCTTTTACGATGGTAACATTCGCGCAGGAATTTGAAACTGCAAAGCAGGTACAACCGAGAAACTCCGTAGGCATTCGTTTTTCCAACATTACCGGCTACGGGCTAAGCTTTTCCAAACGATTGTTCGACAACTACACTTTCAAGGTCGGAGGAATAGCATTCTACGATGAATATGTGAAAGGATTTAAAGACAGCATAATACAGGATAATAAAAACATCATTTATGATTACGGTTTTGAACTTCAGAGAGACATTTACAAAACCGACAAAACAAGAGTTTATGCGCTTGGAGGAATGTATTTCTCCAAAGAACATGATAAGAACCAGGAAAGAGACAGAGTTTATGATCCCATTTCAGGAACATACTCGAATGAACTTGTAACTTTTACTGACGATGAATTTGACAAAGTCGCCGGAGGGCTGGGAATAGGTATTGAGATCACAATGCATACAAGGTTCGCGATAAATGTGGATTTCGGATACAAATTTCAACATTCCGAAGGAAAGGAATCAGGTATCCCGGTAGAGGAAAACACAACGACTGTCGGTTTGGGAATAGGATTATCTTATCTTTATTAAAGACTAACTGGTTATAAATGAAAATCACTTCCGTTCATATTTTGATAATTCTGATTTTATCAATAACTGCGGCTTTACCTGCCCAGACATACAGAAATAAAGAATTTAATAATCTTGCCGGAATTAAAGCATCGAATATTTCAGGTTACGGTCTATATTACAGCAGAGAGCTTCCCGATGATTTCAGGATCCAGTTGATGGGGCTTATTTATTACTACCAGTATTCAAAAGAAGACCGGAAGGAAGAGATCTTCAACTATGACATCGGTTTTGAGATCCAGCGCAACATTTACAGTTCTGAGAACTCAAGAACATATTTGCTTTTCGGCGGATACTATTATTATGACGATGATACCGATATTAAAACAGACGAGATCACTAAAGTAAATAATTCGTATAATATCGGTACAGGGATCGGGTTTGAATTCGAATACAAAAGGATCGTTTATAATATTGACTTCGGCTATAAATTCTTTGAAGATAATATCGATACTTTTAAAAACGGCGATTTGTCATATTACGAGCTTAAACGCGTCACAAAAATCGGTGCCGGTATCGGCATCGGATTCATGTT
>CALMWI010000159.1 GCA_937873545.1 uncultured bacterium
GGCTTTATGGAATACTTAAAAGGAAAAGTAAAATGGCAATAATAGAGATAATCCTATTGGCATTTACGATCTTTTCAGAGGCTCTGCACGAAAGCCCGTACGGAAAATATACAGTCGCTTCGGCTATTCATAACAGAG
Source organism: uncultured bacterium (assembly GCA_937873545.1). Taxonomy (GTDB): domain Bacteria; phylum UBA4055; class UBA4055; order UBA4055; family UBA4055; genus UBA12480. The sequence continues at coordinate 139 of CALMWI010000159.1, forward strand.
TAACCGATCCCGCATTTCCGAAAACTTATACTGAAGTCGTACTACAAAAGCGTAAGAATGCAGACAAGATGCAATTTTCTTGTTATGACAGTTTTGATTTGATCCTTGGCAACCTTGCAAAAATCGAACACCGAAAAACTGAGTGGATAGTTTCACTTATAATAGCGACTGCATTCGTCAACGGTGACGCAAAGCCGAATATCAAAGCGAAGCATTACGCAAGAATTGAAACGAAGCGAATCTGGATGAAAGATATGATAATTGAAAAGATTGTTGATAATCATAAATATTTAGTGGAGAAAGAATGAAAAGAAAATTCGACAAAACAGACATCTTTATATTATGTTTTACTATAGGCTTGATGATTTTATCTCTGAGTATGAATTTTCAGCAATAAAAACCCCCGCAATGCGGGGGAAAACGGGAGAGGAGTGAATGAAATCAATTAAATATAAACATAATTTTACTTGATGTCAAGTGTTATTTCGCAATAATCGAAATTTATCATATCGTCTTCGTGAAGAAACAAAATAGAACAATACGCAGAATAATAAGTCGATGTATCTGATTGATGCGGGTAGAATGTTATAAGCTGTCTGTCGTACACTTTAAGAAGTGATTCATAGTCAGATCGTGTCAGATTATGTTTAATTATTTTCGCGCTGCGCAGTTGTTTGACATCGCCATTCGCATCGGAAACATAGCGTCTGTGCAGTTTACCTGTTTGTGAAGTCATATTGAAATCTATTGCGTTTTCGATTTCGTATTCACATACTACAGGTTGTCCGCTTGCGCTTGAAAATAAATATTCATTAGTCAGATATATGAATTTCGGCAAGACATTAGATTCTTTAATATTTGGATGTATATACCATGCAGGAATGGGAGTAGCAGGAGGATTAAAGAATGTACTACTAACACTAACCGGAGTGCCATGATTTCCATTTCCTGAGCTATCAACGAGATTGTCAGTCCAAGGCGAACCGGCATCTGCGTCATTGCATTTATGCCATAATAATTTTGTGGCGCTCGGTATTATTCCTGAATGAAAATCTGCTATTTCAGAAACTGATAAATTACTTGAAAAAATACAAAATTGTTTTAGTGATGCAGGAAGCAAATAATTATACCCCCCTATATGGAACTGATCCACTGCGGCGGTAGAATTAAGCGGTATAGCAGTAGATATAGTGACTGTTTTTTTCACTCCATCATAATATACGGATTGCCGGTCAGAACTGTTAGCTTGTGTAGAATCTATATTTATTACTACTGAGTGCCAATCCGTTCCAGAATTAGGAAAATCGTTTGTATTTGTTCTGAAGCTCCCACCCGTTCCGCCGGTTACATTTCCTGTAGTTATCCACAGATTATTATAAGTAGAACCGGGTAACAATACTCGTAAACCTTTTGTAGTGTATGTTCCAACCCTACCAACAATAAAGTAACTACCTTGATTTATAGGCGTATTATTCACATTATACCAATATGCTATTGTATATGTTGTTCCAAGATTTTTCAATTTATCCTTGACATTTATTCTGTCATCTATTCCGTCAAGTAAAACATATCCATAAGGGTCTCGATTAGTATATGTTATGGTCGGATTCTTGTCAACTGAAACATCGGTCAGTTTAATATCAATAAAGCTTTTCGGATATTCAGACAGGTCGTCATAATATATATCGCAGTACACATCTTTCGTATAGTCCGAATCGTAGCACATAACATACGATTGAATAGTTCCGTTCATCGCAAGCAAAGCGGTCTTTTCATCGGCTGTAAAATCATAAAGTCTGTGAT
>CALMWI010000160.1 GCA_937873545.1 uncultured bacterium
ACTTTTTCTTTATAGCTGATAGTTAAGGAATCGTCCGAAAAGGTATAATCATTGATATTAAAATTAATAGTCTCGGAATACAGGCTCATAAGCACCGCTGCAACAAGAAATATAAGAATTATTCTCTTCATAAAATCCCCACTGTTACTTTATATCGCTCTTGCTTCTTCTGCCCGTGTTTCTGATCCTGGTGTTCTTCTGCCAGTTCACATTGTCTTTCTGCGGATGAGTTATGTTGTAGTGCAGCCCTCTTGATTCTTTTCGGAAGCTGGCGAATCTGACCATAAGTGAAGCGACATCGGCTATATTACGGAGCTCGATAGTCTCTTTTGACAGTTTTGTCTGCATATAGTAATCTCTCGCCTGCCATGTGATTAGATCTATCATTTTCTGAGCTATCTTCAACCTTTCGTCGCTCCTTACTATTCCTACGAATTCGCTTACCAGCCTCTTGATCGTGTTCCTTAAGTAACTGACCACAACTTTTTCAAGAGGTCTCTCTGTATGATAATACTCCCATTCCTTAATTCCTGTGAAGTCTATCATATTTTTTAAAATATATTTCTGCACTGATACCGAGCTTATTTTCGCAAATACAAGCGCGTCAAGCAGAGAATTCGATGCCAGTCTGTTAGCGCCGTGAACTCCGTTCTGAGCCACCTCACCGATCGCATAAAGGCCTTTTATGTCGGTTTTTCCGTGAAGATCCGTTTCTATCCCGCCGCACTGATAATGCGCGGCCGGAACTACGGGGATCATCTCTTTTGTGATATCAATTCCTTCCTCAAGACATTTGTGATATATGTTCGGAAATGAATTTATGATCTTTTTTGCAGGGAAATTACTCACATCAAGATAAACATGATCGTCTCCCCTTTTTTTCATCTCTGTATCGATCGCCCTAGCCACAATATCCCTGGGGGCGAGCGATTTTAAAGGGTGATATTTCTGCATGAACTTTTTACCGTCTTTGGTCTTGAGCTCGGCTCCAAATCCTCTAACCGCTTCCGAGATCAGAAACGAGCTTTCCTTTTCCTTTTCGGTATAGAGCGTCGTCGGATGGAACTGGTAGAACTCCAGGTTGGATATTGTCGCGCCGGCTCTGTAAGCCATTGCGAGTCCGTCACCTGTCGCTACTGCAGGATTTGAAGTATGAAGATAAACCTGTCCGGAACCTCCAGTGGCCAGAATGGTTGACTTTGAAAGAATTTTCAGTATTTTATTTTTTTTCAGATCGTAAGCGTAAACTCCATAGCATGTCGGATTTTTTTCATCTTTAGGCTGTTTGATCTTCTGATGTTCCGTTAACAGATCCACGCTCATCATATTTTCGTAGATAGTAATGTTCCTGTTCTCTTTTACATTTTTTGTCAGAGCTCTTATAAGTTCTTTGCCTGTTATATCTTTAAAGTGGAACACTCTGCTTTCCGAATGACCGCCTTCCCTGTGCAGAGAATATTCTTCTTTGCCTTCGTCCTTGGTGAACTTTACTCCTCTTTTTATAAGGTCGTGTATTATCTCCGGACCTTCATTTACGATTATCTCCACCGCTTTGGGGTTGCACAACTCGTCTCCGGCTGTCAGGGTGTCTTTTATGTGCTCTTCGAACGAATCTGATTCCCTGTCAACCGCCGCTATCCCTCCCTGAGCGTAATAAGTGTTCGAATCCTTCAGCGAGTTCTTCGTCATCAAAAGGACTTTGCCGCGTTCAGAGGCCAGAATAGAAAAATATAATCCCGCCGCCCCGCTGCCGATCACAAGATAATCGTAAACCTTATTTTCCATTTTTTACGATTTCCTTAAGGCTCAATATTTCTTTTTTTAATTCAGAACTCTCCATATTAAGTTTGGCTTCAAGTTCCTTGATATTGGTCTTGAGGTCTTTGACGGTTTTTTTATTGTCGCGAACTATCTTCCATTCCTTAAGCGCGGAAAAGAATGCTGAGATCAGAGCTCCGGAAATAAGAGCGGTAAAGACTACGAATACGACAGAAGTATCTTTTATCTCATAACCGAATACCATCAGCCCCGACACTTTTACGGTATAATTTTCTATGCTCAGCCATATGATGGCCAGAAGCAGCGCAAGCTCGACAACTTTTTTAAAGTAATACATTATTTACTCCCTTCTCCGTTGTTTACGATTTTCCCGAACAGCGATAAGCCTTCTGCGCGGGTGATAAGGACATTCACATAATCCCCTTCGGCGACATCATTCGTTCTTTCGAATATCACGATCCTGTTCTGCTCAGTTCTGCCCATGAGTTCATTCTTTCTTTTCTTACTTACCGATTCGATCAGGACCTCTTTGGTTTTACCCGCATCACTGCCGATTTGTTCAATTGAAAGCGATTTCTGAAGTTCGATTACTCTTTTCTGCCTTTCGGCTTTAACTTTTTTGGGCACATTATCTTTAAAATTCTTCTTCGCGTGAGTAAGCTCCCTTTCGGAATATATGAACATAAAAGAGTTGTCGAATCCAGACCTTCTCATTACATCGAGAGTCTGTTCAAAATCTTCATCTGATTCATCAGGAAAACCGACTATAATATCGGTCGTTATAGCTATGTCGGGGATTAATTTTCTTATCTTTTCGATTTTCGAAAGGTAATCTTCTCTTGTGTAGCCTCTGTTCATCAGTTTTAAAACATCATTGCTTCCGGCCTGAAAAGGAAGATGCAGATGCCTGCACACTTTGGGGTTTTCCGCCATTACCTGAATAAGCTCGTCTGAGATATCTTTGGGATGGGAAGTCGCGAACCTTAATCTTTTTAGTCCTTCAACTTCCGAAACTTTATTTAAAAGCTGTGCGAAATTCATTCCTTCTGAGTTGTATGAATTCACATTCTGGCCTAATAAATTTACTTCGGTGACACCGTTCGAAACAGCATTTTTAACTTCGGTTAATATCGATTTTACGCTTCTGGATCTTTCTCTGCCACGAACATAAGGCACCACGCAGTATGAGCAGTAATTATTGCAACCGCGCATGACAGTAACGAAAACTGAATGCTTATTCTCTGTGAACGGCAGGATATCTTCGTAATTCTGTTCCTTATCCAATACCAGATTTTCCTGCATTTTTTTACTCTTCAAACAATCGTTTATCATCTGAGGAAGCTTGTCGTAATTATCCGGACCTGAAAGTATATCTATAAAAGGCAGCTCTTTTTTAAGCCTGTCCGATGAATATTGCGGAATACATCCGAGAATGCCTGCTACCTTTACCTTTCCTTTCTTTACTTTGAGATGAGCATACTGATGCATCTTGTTGATAACCCTTTCAACAGCCTTTTCTCTTATCGCGCAGGTGTTCACGAAAAGTATCTCAGCCTTGTGAATGTTCAAAGACTGTTCATAACCGGCGGTTTTCAGAATGCTTGCGACAAGCTCGGAATCATACACATTCATCTGACAGCCGAAAGTCTCTATATAAAATTTTAAACCCAAAGCAGATTCCTTACATTACTTAACTAAGTAATATACAGAATAACAGCTTATAAAACAATGATTATGAATATAAACTCAATTTATTTCCAACTTA
>CALMWI010000161.1 GCA_937873545.1 uncultured bacterium
GGTTTTCAGGGAAACTGCCGCTTACGGTCATTTCGGAAGAGACGGCTTCAGCTGGGAGAAGCTTGATATGGTAAATAAACTGTAAAAGCGAATTTTTTGGAGATAGTAATGAAGAAGTACATTGATGAGAAAATGCCGTACAAAGTTAAGGATATCGGACTTGCTGAATATGGAAGAAAAGAAATCGACATAGCCGAAAAAGAAATGCCCGGCCTTATGTCGATCAGAAAAGAATACGCACCCCAAAAACCTTTGAAAGGTGTAAGGATCACAGGCTCGTTACACATGACTATCCAGACTGCAGTTCTGATAGAAACTCTCGTTGACCTCGGGGCGATCGTAAGATGGTCGAGCTGCAATATATTTTCGACGCAGGATCATGCAGCTGCTGCAATCGCTAAGGCCGGAGTTCCTGTTTTTGCATGGAAAGGCGAAACGCTTGATGAATTCTGGTGGTGCACAGCTCAGTCTATGTCATTCCCCGGCGGAAAAGGACCTCAGCTTATAGTGGACGACGGCGGTGATGCCACCCTTATTGCACATAAAGGTTATTTTGCTGAAAAAAATCCTAAAATTCTTGATGTTAAAGATTACAGCTCAGATGGAAAAGCGCTGTTAAAATCATTAAAACTGATGCTTGCTGAAGATAAAGACAAATGGCACAGATGTATGAAAGAACTTAAAGGAGTTTCCGAAGAAACTACAACAGGCGTTCACAGACTTTATAAAATGCATGAAAACAAAGAACTTCTTATTCCTGCTATAAATGTGAATGACTCTGTAACAAAATCAAAGTTCGACAACCTGTACGGATGCAGAGAATCCCTGCCTGACGGAATTAAAAGAGCAACCGATGTGATGCTCGCAGGAAAAGTTGCCGTAGTATGCGGCTATGGTGATGTAGGTAAAGGCTCAGCTAGATCGTTAAGAAATTACGGCGCGAGAGTTATCGTAACCGAGATCGATCCCATCTGCGCTCTGCAGGCGGCTATGGAAGGCTATGAAGTCACGACGGTTGAAGAAACCCTTGGAAAAGCTGATCTTTATGTTACTACAACAGGAAATAAAGATGTGATAACTATTGATCACATGCTCAAGATGAAAGATCAGGCTATTGTCTGCAATATAGGCCACTTTGACAATGAAATACAGGTTGACAGACTTGAAAACTGCAAACAGCTAAAAAAGAAACTGAATATTAAACCGCAGGTTGACAAATATACTTTCAAAGACGGACACGAAATATTCCTTCTTGCTGAAGGAAGACTTGTGAACCTCGGCTGCGCAACGGGACACCCGTCTTTCGTGATGAGCAACTCTTTCTCGAACCAGGTGCTGGCTCAGATGGATCTTTGGAATAATAAATATAAAATAGGTGTTTACAGACTTTCGAAGAAGGCTGACGAAGAAGTTGCAAGGCTGCATCTAGAAAAGATCGGCGTGAAGCTAACAAAACTGTCGAAAGATCAGGCTGACTATATTGGAGTCCCTGCGGACGGCCCTTTTAAAGCGGATCATTACAGATACTAATGAAAAAGCCCGGCTGAGCCGGGTTTTTTATTGATAGATAATCTTCACTGCTATCGCATTCCCTTTGACCCTGATTGCTACAGATGCGATCTCAGTTATATGCAGAAGATGATAATGCTTTATCTTTACATTTATTCCGATTGATTCGATCTGAGCATAATCACCGCAGCAAAGAATGAAAAGTTCTCCAGCGCCTTCTGAGAACACAACCTCCCCGTTGACCGCAATTACCTCTGAGCTGCAAACTTCTTTTAAAGTAAATACATTAAAATCTTTGATCGGACCTTCTTTAAGTACCGCCTCAGTTTTAAGATCTCCGGAAAATATCGCCATGTCTGAATAACTGTTTATCTCATTAATGCTACCATCTGAATGTTCAAGCCTGATCCCATTACCTTCAAGCATCATCAGAACTCTATTGTATCCAGAAAAATCTGAAAACGGCCCGTTCTCGGTTACTCCCGCGATACTGAGCCTGAAAATAAAATCGCCTCTTTCCTTTTCCTGCTTAACATAAAGTTCTTTCGTGATACCTTTACCGTTCTTCCAGGGTACCGTTTTAAATTCTTCCGACGGTATTATTTTATATTTCAATCCTTATTCCCCTTTTTCATAATATCTATTGCTACCGCTTCTGCGATCTTAATTCCGTCAACCGCGGCTGAAATAATACCTCCTGCGTAGCCCGCACCTTCCCCTCCCGGGTATAATCCTTTGACATTCACGCTTTGAAAGTTCTGTCCCCTGACTATTCTTACTGGAGACGATGTCCTTGTTTCCACTCCAGTTAGAACTGCGTCTTTCATTGCGAATCCGTTGATCTGCTTATCGAAAAAAGGAATGGCTTCCCTAATAGCTGAGACCGCAAATTCCGGTAAAGCCGAACCAAGATCTGTGAACTTCACACCCGGCTGATACGACGGATGTACAGATCCTTCAGCTTCAGATGGTTTTCCTTCAAGAAAATCTCCGACAAGCTGAGCCGGAGCGTAATAATTGCTTCCGCCTAAAATGTAAGCCTGTTTTTCAATCTGTTCCTGAAATTTCATGCCTCCTAGGGCTCCGTCTGGATAATCTTTCGGCTCCACTCCGACCACAATAGCGCTGTTAGCGTTCTGCTCATCTCTTAAATACTGGCTCATACCGTTTGTCACAACGCACTCTATCTCAGATGTAGCCGCCACAACTCTTCCTCCCGGACACATACAGAAGCTGTACACGCTTCTTCCGCTGGTGCAGTGATGTACCAGTTTATAATCTGCCGCGCCAATCCTGCTGTCCGCTGAATAAACCCCCAGTCTGCTTTTATTTATCAATTCCTGAGGGTGCTCGATTCTGAAACCGATAGAAAAAGGCTTCGGCTCCATCGAAACGCCTTTATTATGAAGCATTCTGAATGTATCGCGCGCGCTGTGACCGATCGCAAAAACAATTTGCTCGGATAATAAGTTTTGCCCGTTGTTAAGTGAAATACCTTTAATCTTATTATCTTCAATTAGAATATCATCAGCCCTGCTTTCGAATCTAAATTCTCCGCCTAGCGAAATTATAGTATTTCTTAAATTTTCTACTACCCTGACAAGTTTGAATGTTCCGACATGAGGTTTGCTTATATAAAGTATCTCTTCGGGAGCACCGGAATTAACAAGCTCCTGAAGCACTTTTCTTCCGTAATGGTTCGGATCTTTTATCTGAGTATTGAGCTTGCCGTCAGAAAATGTTCCGGCACCGCCTTCTCCGAACTGGACATTGGATCCCGGATTGAGAACTCCGCCCTTCCAGAATCCGAAAGTATCAAGACTCCTTTCTTTTACAGCTTTTCCCCTCTCGATAACTACCGGCCTGAACCCGTTTTCAGCTAGTATCAGCGCTGCAAATAAACCGCATGGACCTGTGCCTACAATAACGGGTCGATCAGATAGTTTTTCACTCGCTTTTATATTAAATTTATAATCCATATCAGGAGAAATCCTGACATTTTTGTACTTTTTAAGATTTGCTAATACCTTCTTTTCATTTATGATTTCTGCATCGATCGAATATACAAAAATAACATTATCCTTTTTTCTCGCATCGTAGCTTCTTTTAAATATTTTATAACCAAGTAAGTCTGAATTCTTTAACTTAAGCCTTTTAATTATCTCTGTTTCAATGTCTTCTTCCTTATGGTTAACGGGAAGCTTAATTTCATTTAAACGCAGCATGATTTATCCTGATTGTTAAAACAAATTAGGCGCAATAAAGCGCCTAATTGATTTGGAAATATTTAAAGAGAAACGATTGTGTTTATCTGTCTCCTCGACTTCCACCGCGGCTGTTGTTAAATCCGCCTCTATTTCCTGTCTGTCCGCCTCTGTTTCCGCCGCCGAATCCGCCTCTGCTTCCGCCGTGAAAACCTCTGTTTCCCTCGCCTTCCGGTTTCGGTTTAGATTCGTTGACTTTCAGTTCTCTTCCGTTCAATTCTCTTCCGTTCATCTCTTTGATTGCGTTTAGCGCTTCATCATTGTTCGGCATTTCTACAAAACCGAATCCTTTTGAACGGCCGTCAATTTTATCTGTCACAACTACTGCTGAATCAACTTGTCCGAATTCTTCGAACGCTTTTTTCAGATCCTCGTCTTTTGTTGAGTAAGACAGATTTCCCGCGTAAATTTTCATTCGCCTCTCCTGGTTTGCGTTTCCTTTAGGTTTGTTCTATAAAAAGTTCTCTGTATTTCAAATCCCTTTTTCTACATGATTATTAACAACACACTAATTTTAAAACATATTTATCATAAAATCAACAACTAAATAAAATATTTTCTTGAATGTCTGCAATAATCTGCTTGAAGAAACAGCTAAATTTTATTATATTCCGGTTCTGAACTAAAACTTAAAGGATCGAAACCGGTAAACTTATGTCAATTAAACAACTGAATTTAGATTACGGACCAAACTACAATGAGTTTGGGATAATCGGATATTCGGACAGAATTTCCGAAGTTGTCACTATAGTAAAAACAGTAGCACCCACAAGCTTGTCGGTACTTATTTCCGGCGAAAGCGGAACAGGTAAAGAGATTATCGCGGAACTTATTCATAAACTCAGCGAAAGAAAAAATAACAGGTTCATACCGATCAACTGCGGAGCTATACCTGAAGGACTTATCGAAAATGAACTTTTCGGACACGAAAAAGGTTCTTATACAAGCGCTTCTGAAAAGTCAAAAGGATATTTTGAGGTTGCTGATAAAGGAACTATTTTTCTAGATGAGATAGGCGAACTTCCGCTTTCAAGCCAGGTCAAACTCTTAAGAGTGCTGGAAAACGGTACATTCATGAAAGTAGGCGGTTCGACGAATATTCAGGTGGATGTAAGGGTAATTGCCGCCACTAATAAAAATCTTACTAAAATGGTTGAGAAAGGAACCTTCCGTGAAGATCTTTACTTCAGGCTCAAGGCTGTTACGCTTCATTTACCTTCACTTAGGGAAAGACTGACAGACATTCCATTATTTGTACTTAAATTTGCGCATGATTCCGCAGATAAATACGGACGATCTCAACTTCTGTTCGATAAGGAATCACTTTCTGAGATCGCCAATCATCACTGGAAAGGAAATGTCAGGGAGCTAAAAAATTTTATTGACATGCTTACGGTTATGGAGACCGGTAAATCTGTTGACGGCGATGTGATAAGAAAATATCTTAAAACAGAAAAAAGCGCGTCATACCTTCCTATGGTTATAAATGACGACCCGCTTAAACAGGATAGTGAACTCATATTCAGAACACTCTT
>CALMWI010000162.1 GCA_937873545.1 uncultured bacterium
AAAATTCAGCAGTGTTGTGATCGACAAAAAAGATACTGTTCTGCTTCAAAAGAAAATCGTTTTGTCGCATGCGGTCGGAGTAGGCATGCCTCTTAGTGAAGATGTTGTCAGGGGAATAATGCTTCTTAAGCTGAACAGCTTCCTTCAGGGTTATTCAGGGGTACGGATAGAGGTCGCAGAAACACTAATAGCCATGATAAACAAAAATGTGATCCCGTTTATACCCGAGAAAGGATCTGTGGGGGCATCAGGAGATCTTGCACCGCTCTCGCACATGGCGCTTGTTATGACCGGGAAAGGAAAAGCATATTTTAACGGCAAACTTATTCCCGGTAAAACCGCTATGAATAAAGCAGGAATTTCAATTCTTGAGCTTAGACAAAAAGAGGGATTGGCAATACTGAACGGCACTCAGGTAATGACTTCTATGGCCGCTGTTTCGCTTTTAAAAGCAGCTAATCTTATAAAGTCTGCTGACATTATCGGAGCAATGAGCCTTGAAGCACTTAAAGGATCTTTATCTCCCTTTGATGCCCGAATACAGAAATCAAGACCTCATAAAGGCCAGATCAGCACAGCAGAGAATTTTCTAAATCTTCTTGAAAAATCCGAAATTATCTTATCACATAAGGACTGCAACAAAGTTCAGGATGCGTACAGTCTGAGATGTATTCCCCAGGTTCACGGGGCTGTAAAAGACACATTCAATCACGCGAAAGCTGTTGTTGAGACCGAGATGAATTCGGTTACTGATAATCCGCTTGTATTCGATAATGGGCATGAAGTTATATCAGGCGGAAATTTTCACGGCGAACCTATTGCTTTTGTAATGGATTTTATGAGCATAGCTATTAGTGAACTCGCAAATATAAGCGAGAGAAGAATAGAATATATGCTGGATACCGCCACAAATGACGGGCTGCCGGCTTTCTTAACAAGCAGAGGCGGTCTGAATTCGGGATTCATGATGACGCAGGTAACAGCTGCGGCTCTGGTCAGCGAAAATAAAGTTCTTGCACATCCTGCCTCGGTCGATTCAATACCGACTTCAGCAAACAAGGAAGATCATGTGAGTATGGGTACGCATGCCGCAAGAAAAGTGCTTGATATTGAAGAAAATGTTGAATCCGTGCTTGCGATCGAACTTCTTTGTGCAGCTCAGGCACTTGATTTCAGAGGAAAGAATGACTCGTCGCCTGTTGTTAAAAAAGTACATGATTCTTTAAGGTCAAAGGTAAAATTCATGAAAAATGACAGGTTCATTCATCCTGACATTCTTGCATCTGCGGAGTTCATCCGTAACGGATCATTGGTTGAAAGTGCCGAGGCCGTAGCAGGAAAATTAAATACATAAAATATAAGAGGTGAAAAAATGGTCGTAATAACCGGTTCGGATCTCACTATAGAGAAACTTATAAAAGTAGCCAGATTCGGCGAAAAAGTAAAACTTCATCCGAAGGCTGTTGAAAGGATCAATACCTGTAGAGAAATGCTCGAGAAAAAAGTAAGAGCGGGCGAGATCATGTACGGAGTAAACACGGGTATCGGAGAGTTCTCCGAAGTGGTTCTTAATGATGATCAGGTAAAGGATTTTCAGAAATATCTTATCTATAATCATGCCGCAGGAATAGGCGAACCTGCA
>CALMWI010000163.1 GCA_937873545.1 uncultured bacterium
TGCCTTAAATTATCGGGAGTGATGTATGAAAAAACTGTATGTTGTTATTTGCGTTTCCGCGCTTGTTCTTCTTTCGGGATGCGCTGAAGTTCTAAATCAGCTTGCTCAGTCTGCCGCTAAAGGGGAAAGGGGGCTTTCTACGGAGGAGGTTGTTAAAGGGCTTAAGGAGGCTCTTGTTGTGGGTGCGGCGAATTCGACTTCCCTGACTTCGAAAGAGGACGGTTTTTTTAAGAACCCGCTTATTGTTATTCCGTTCCCGCCTGAAGCGATCAAGGTTAAAAAGACGGTCGAGGATATGGGGCTTAAGGATATTGTGAAGGACTTTGAAAGATCTATGAACAGGGCTGCGGAAAAGGCTTCGGAGAAGGCTCTGCCGATCTTAAAGAAAGCTGTGATGAATATGACTTTCTCTGACGCGATGAGTATTCTGCGCGGGGCCGATAATGCCGCTACGGAATATTTGAGAAGGACGACATCGGATGCTCTGAGGGCTGAATTTACTCCGGTGGTGAAAAGCGCTGTGGAGGCTGTGGAAGTCACGAAATACTGGAACCCTATCGTTTCGGCTTATAATAAAACGACCTGGCTGACCGGCGAGAAGGCCGTTAATCCCGATCTTGATAAATATATCACTCAGAAAGCGCTTGACGGAATGTTCGTTCTTATTGCAAAGGAAGAGCTTAAGATCAGGCGTGACCCTGTCGCCCGCGTTACGGAGATTCTGAAGAAAGTGTTTGGTTCGGTGAGGTAAAATAATATCGGGTAGTTCTTTTAAATTATACTTGCAATTATACTTGTTTTATATTATATTATAATCAACAAATAGAGGAGGTTTATCAATGCCTCAAATATCGCTTTATATAGACGAAGAAACGCTTAAAAAGATCGAAAAAACCGCCAAAAAAGAGCATATATCCATTTCAAAATGGGTGGGAAATCATATTAAGCGTTCGTTTAATAGTGAGTATCCTGAAAATTGTTATGATCTTTACGGTTCAATTAAAGACGAAACTATGGTAGCCGAAAGTCAGGCGGTTTACAACGCGGGAATAAAAGAAAAAGATCCGAATTATATTCTTAACATCGGAGACATTGACAAAAGGCTTTTAGAGTCTTTAAAAAATGCAGCGAAAATAGATCGAACTTCTTTAAGTGACGAAATAATTATTATAATTGAGTCTTTTTTCAATAAGAGAAAAACCGTGGAAAACAATACGGCTGAGTGGCTAAAGCTTGCCGGTTCGTGGGAAGATGAAAGGTCTGCTGACGAGATTATCGCAGATATTAAAAATTCAAGAACAGAGAACAGAAGGTTTGAAGATGGGCTATTTGATTGATACGAATACGATGATCTACAGCATAAAAAACATCGCAAAAGTAAATGATAAGTTCAAGGAAAATCTTGGCAGCCCTAAAGCGATCTCTATAATAACCTACGCTGAACTTTATTATGGTGCTAAAAAGTCTGCTTTCCCTGAAAAAAATATGGCTATTGTGCGGAAAACAACAGAATTGTTTCCGATAATAGAGATTACAAGACCTATCATTGAGACTTTTGCAGATATAAAAGTACACCTTTCAAAAAAAGGGCTGATCATACCTGATTTCGATATTTTGATAGGGGCAACGGCGTTAACTATGAACTATACGCTCGTTACGAATGATTTTCATTTTAACAACATACCCGGACTGAAGATCGAGAACTGGATGGAATAAAAAGACTATAACCTCCCGGCGAATTCGTCGTAATTCTCAGCATTGTTGTCTCAAGCACAAATTCCCCGATTTACCGCAAAAACGGGGAATAGAATCCCCGATTTACTTCTAACTACTCCTTTCTGCCATATTGACTATCCCCGCATTTTCCTTTAGATTTATGCGAATTTTCAAGGGGAGGATCAAATGGATTCATTGAGCTTTGCGCTGCTGGCTTTCACCTCGTTCTTTACGCTGATAAATCCGCTTGGAGTGATCCCGATATTCGTGGCGATGACAACTGACTTAGATGAGAGGCACAGGGCTAAGACTGCGAGAAAGGCGTCTTTCGTTGCGCTTTTGACGATCGTTATCTTCGCTTTGACGGGGCAGCTTCTTTTTAAATTTTTCGGGATCTCCGTGAACAGCTTTAGGATGGTGGGCGGTATTATTTTCTTTTTTATGGGTATGGATATGCTTCAGGCGAGGCTTACGAGGACTAAATTAAAGAAGTCCGAAGTGAAGACTTATGTGAACGATATTTCGACCACTCCGCTTGCGATCCCGATGATCTGCGGGCCGGGCGCTATTACGAATGCGATCGTTCTTATGGAGGATGCGGTCGGGTTCGATCAGAAGGTTATTCTGCTTGTCGCTATATTTGTTATCATGCTTATTACTTATCTGGCTTTAAAATATTCGTCAAAGATCACGACTCTGATCGGGGAGACGGGAAATAATGTGATGATGAGGCTTATGGGTCTTATCGTTATGGTGATCGCGGTCGAATTTTTCTTTGCCGGTCTCAAGCCGATAGTCAAGGATATGATCGG
>CALMWI010000164.1 GCA_937873545.1 uncultured bacterium
TAGGAAGTTCTACTATATTGTAGCTAAGAACGCGACGAAAATTGAAAAATAACAGAATTATCATAACGCTTGCACTTTTCTTTGCGAGCGTTTCTTTTCTTGTTTACGAAGTGATCTGGGACAGGCTGCTGTCCCTTTATCTGGGGATTACTGTCCACGCCTCGACCATTGTCGTATCCGCATATATGGCAGGGCTTGCGGCAGGGTCGTATTTTATCGGCAAAAAAGCTCAGAACTCAAAAGACCCCTCCAAGTTGTTATCTGTAATTTTGATCCTGATCGCGACAGTAAATTTAGCAGTTTATTATTTGCTGCTTATAATTCCGCAAATAAAAATTCAGGCATTGATCTATCCTTATTCTCTCGGAATCGTGTTCATGTCCGCATTTTTCATCGGCGGCGTTATGCCTGTTCTAAGCAGAATGTTCATAGAATCCGGGAATAATACTTCACAGTCAATAGGAAATACCTTCGGTGCTGATACGATCGGAAGCGCGCTCGGCGGAATTCTGGCGGGATTTGTCCTTTTGGGATCATTAGGCATGAAAAACTCTGTCTGGCTTATGACGGGATTAAATCTGATCGTGGCTGCTGCGGTATTTTTTATGCCCAGGAATAAACCACAGGCATATTTTAAGGAAGAAAAAGTAAGATCAAAAAAACAGGCTCAGATCAAATTCTCAAGTTTCCCGAAAACAGCACTAGCTGTCGCATTCATATCAGGACTCACGGGTTTTATAGCCCAGATCGTCTGGATGCGGATATTCAGAGTATATTTAACCAACACTAGCTATACTTTTTCACTTATCGTATCAGTAACGATCTTCGGATATTTTATAGGCACAATGATCTTCAGGCAGATATTCAAAACAGAAAGAGATAATCATAAGATACTTTTAATCTCGCTGTTTTTCTCGGGACTCATAATTTTATCAGGCGTAATAATATTCATCAATGCGCCTGAATGGATAATTCTTCCGCTGCATGAGTCATTAAAAACTCCCGCGACAAGAATACTTCTCCCGCCTGTAATTCTTTCGTTACTTACAGTCCTGCCTCAGGCAATCCTGTCCGGCTTCATTTTTTCAAACGCGATAAAGCTGTATGATGATAAAAGCGAGACTTTGTCAACCGGATTCAGCAGGATATATTTTATAAATACACTGGGCGCATTCACCGGACCTTTCACAGCCGCATTTATTCTGATACCCGGTATCGGCGCGGTAAAATCGCTGATGCTGATATCCTTCATAGCCATCACATTTCCTTTAATTCTGATATTCAAATCAAAGCAAAGTGCGAATAAAGCCTTTTTGATCTTCGGGTCAGCCTGTGCTGTGATTGTATTCGCGATGCTTTTCACAAAGCCTGTAAAGATCATGCCCCCGTCATTCTCGCAGGATGAGCGGGAAATACTTTTTTACAAAGAGGCCGTTGAAGCTACACTTGTAGTCGGAAAGGATAAGAAAACTGGACTTAATTATACCTATTTCAACAATAATTCAGTGATCGGCAGTTCCTACGATGCCGTCAAAGCTGTCAAGCTTCTCGGACATCTTCCTTTCCTGACCGGAAAAGTACCCGAAAATGTTCTGATAGTAGGATTCGGAATAGGGGTGACCACATCAACCGTTCTTCAGCATAGGGAAGTGAGGTCTGTAGAGTGCGTGGAGCTTGCAGAAGAGCTTAAGGAAGCGGCGGGATTTTATAAAGATCTTAACAATGATGTCGTAAGCGATCCGAGGCTTAAGATAATAGGCAACGACGGAAGGCATTACCTTCAAATGTCAGATAAAAAATATGATCTGATCTCAAGCGATCCCACGCATCCCGTTCTCGGTTCCGGCGCATTATATTCAAAAGAGTATTTTCAGCTGTGCTATGACCATCTTTCGGATGACGGAATGGTCACGCAGTATCTTCCGCTGCACAAGCTTCTTCCCAAAGATTACGCAGGGATAATCAG
>CALMWI010000165.1 GCA_937873545.1 uncultured bacterium
CCTTTAAAATCTATTCCCATTCCTATCGGCCAGCTTAAAGGAGTAACTTTGCAGTGAAGTTTGAACTCGATCTCGTCAAGCAGCTCAAAAGCGTCCTTGCCCGGACGGTCAAGCTTGTTAATGAAGAACATTATCGGTATTTTTCTCATTTTACATACTTCGACCAGCTTCTCCGTCTGCTGCTCTACACCTTTAGCTACGTCTATAACTACGATCACGCTGTCTGCCGCTGTCAAAGTCCTGAAAGTATCCTCTGCGAAATCCTTGTGACCGGGAGTATCGAGAATATTGATCTTGTGATCCTTATATTCGAAACCCATAACTGAAGTCGCTACAGATATACCTCTCTGCCTTTCGATCTCCATAAAATCTGATGTTGCGGCGTTTCTTATTTTATTTGATTTCACGGCACCGGCTACCCTAATGGCTCCTCCGAATAATAACAATTTCTCTGTAAGAGTAGTCTTTCCGGCGTCCGGATGACTTATTATCGCAAAAGTTCTTCTTCTCCGTATTTCTTTTATTCTTCCCAATTTTCACCTTATTATTTTAGCTATAAATCCTTTCCATTAATGCAAAATCATTTTGCAAGGGCATAAATATAATCTATTTTTTTATAAAAATCACTTTGATTTATATTGGAAGATATTTTATATTTAATCAAAATTAAATCTGGAGAAATATCATGGCAAAAGCTCTAATTACCTCGGACATTAAAGATCTGAAACTTATAAATAAAGGAAAGGTCAGAGAGATATACCAGTTCGGTAAAGATAAACTTCTTATCGTTACATCCGACCGGATAAGCGCTTTCGACGTAGTCATGGGACAGGCGATACCCGAAAAAGGTAAAATACTTTCAGAGATCTCAAATTTCTGGTTTAAAAAGTTTAAGAAGATGGTAAAAAATCACCTGATCTCAACTGAACCGGAAAAGGATTTCCCCGAACTCGCGAAATGGAAAGATCAGCTTGAAGGAAGATCCGTTGTCGTCCACAAATGCAAACCGCTGCCTGTAGAAGCTATTGTCAGAGGCTATCTGGCAGGTTCAGGATTAAAGGAATATAAATCTTCGGGAACCGTGTGCGGTATCAAGCTCGAAAAAGGTTTAAAAAATTCTTCAAAAATAAAAGAACCGATATTTACACCTTCCACTAAAGCTGAGATCGGTATGCACGACGAGAACATTCCGTTCGAAAAAATGTGCGAAATTATCGGTAAAGAACTTGCTGAAAAAGTTAAGAAGATCAGCCTTGAACTCTATAAAGCAGGCAGGGATTATGCCGAGAAAAAGGGAATTATCATAGCCGATACTAAATTCGAGTTCGGTCTGCTTGGAAAAGAACTTGTTCTTATCGATGAAGTTCTTACTCCGGATTCATCAAGATTCTGGCCTGTTGACGGTTATAAAGAAGGCGAAAATCAGAAGAGCTTCGACAAGCAGTATTTAAGGGATTATCTGGAGAAACTGACAGAAGATGGTAAATGGGATAAAAACCCTCCGGCTCCAAAACTTCCGGCAGAAGTTACAAGAACAACCGCGAAAAAGTATAAAGATGTTCTTAAAAAATTGGTGAAGTAGAATGAATATCGAGAAAAAAGGCAAAACGGCGGATGTTTTTCTTTCAGGCGACCTTATCGGAGAAGCCTCAGGCGAATTTGTAAGAAAAATGAACGAACTTGTATCGGAAGATATGAAAAGGTTCAATATTGATTTTTCATCCGTATCGCATATAGACTCATATTCTCTTTCAAATTTAATAGTTCTATGCGATAAGTCCGATCTTGAATTCACATTCAAGAACATAAGTCGTTCTGTTTCCAATATATTTGATGTGATCAAGCTGAATAAGCAGGTTCTGATAGAATAAAACCTGATCTTGTTATTACTTTGCCAGAACTTCCTTCATCTTTTCAGATAACTCCTCCATGGAAAACGGCTTTTCCAAAAATCCTTTTGCTCCGTTCAAAAGAAGAGCTTCGACCTTGCTTGACATACTGTAGCCGCTGCTTATTATCACTTTAACTTCAGGCTGAAGTTTTTTAAGTTCAATAAAAACCTTTTCCCCGTCC
>CALMWI010000166.1 GCA_937873545.1 uncultured bacterium
TATAAACTTTACAATGTACTGCCGGCGATGGTCGATTTCATAGACAACCTTACGAACTGGTATATAAGAAGATCAAGAAGAAGGTTCTGGAAAAGCGAGAACGATCAGGATAAAAAACACGCTTATGAGACACTCTATGAAGTACTTTCAATACTCACCAGGCTTATAGCTCCGGTAATGCCTTTCATCGCGGAAGAAATATATCAGAATCTCGAACTAATGGCCTATCCGAAAGCAGCTTCATCAGTTCATCTCAGGGATTATCCCGAAGTTGACGAAAGGTTCATAGACCTTGAGCTTGAAGAAAAAATGTCGTTCGTGGAGACCGCAGTAAAGCTTGGCAGAATACTCAGGAACGAAAAGAATATAAAAATAAGACAGCCGCTTTCAACCTTCACCGTCGTGGCAAATAAAGAGATCACGCAGAAAGCTGTAACGGAATACAGCGAACTTATAAAAGAAGAGCTGAATGTAAAAAATGTTGTCGTTATAGCCGACGAGGAAGAGCTGGCAAGGATAACGGCAAAACCGAATTTCAGAGTACTCGGTAAAAAATACGGACAGAAAGTTAAAGCTATATCTTCCGCGATATCAGAGCTTGCATTAAAAGATATAAGAAAAATAGAAGCCGGCGAGAGTGTTATGATAGAAGGAGAGCGTATAACCCTCGAAGATATATCAGTTCATCATGAGTCCAAAGAGGGAATATTCTCGGCTTCCGAGAAATCAATAACCGTATCTCTAGATACGACGGTTACTCCGGAACTACTGTCAGAGTGCCACGCAAGAGAGCTTATAAACCGTATCCAGAATTTAAGAAAGGACAGCGGTTTTGATATCTCCGACAGAATAAAAGTGACATACTGCGCAGGTGAAAACCTTTCAAAAGCAATAACAGCACAGAAAGATTATATTGCGTCGGAAACATTGTCCGTTGAGATAGTCAGGGATGAAAAAGTTAAAGGTACCGGTCTCGAAGTAGAGATAAACGGGCTTGAGTGTCATATAACAGCAGAAAAAATAAATTGATATAAAACACAAAGGAGCGCAAAATGACCGACAAGAAGAAATACAGCAAGACCGAGCTGGAAGCCTTCAGAAAGATCATAATCGAGCAGATAGAGGAAACCAAAGAGATAATCGATCACAGCATAGAGACGAACTCTGAATCCATTACTGAGCAGACAGGAGAGACGCATACCGAAGAACTGGGAACGGAACATCAGGCCAGAGAGATGGATTTCTATATGGCTCAGAGAGAGGGAAAATATATTGCAAACCTGGAAGGCGCTCTGAAAAGAATAGAGAACGGCAGCTACGGAATATGCAGAACATGCGGCGCGCTGATAGACAAGAAAAGACTTAAGATAGTTCCTCACGCCACTCTCTGCTTCGAATGCAAGGCTAACAAAGAGAGAAAGGATTAATTGGGTTTTCTTCTTTCAAAAGATATGGTGAAGAACAAATATCAGTTCTTCTCAATGTCCGCATTAATCATATTCTGCGATCAGATTTCTAAGAGATATTTTGAAAATTATTTGCTTTCGGTTAAAGGCCATTCAGTCAAAGCGGTCGGGGATGAGTTCGCCAGATTTACACTGGCTTACAATACGGGAATAGCTTTCAGTATAGATATGGGAGGAAGATTTGTACTTGCTTCTGTTTCATTCCTCGCTTCGCTCGTAATAATCTATCTGATATTAAAGACAGATATCAAAAAGAAGCTTGAATTGTGGGCATTCAGCTTCATTCTGGGAGGAGCGGTCGGCAACATGATCGACAGGGCTCTCTACGGAAAGGTCGTGGATTTTATTGACTGTGATTTTCCCGATCTTATAATGGAGAGATGGCCAATTTTCAACATAGCGGATTCGTTTGTCACAATCGGTATGGTTTTTCTTGCCGTGCAGTATCTGTTTTTTGAACAAAAAAAGTCTGATATTCAATAGATGTTTTTTCTTGACTTGTAAGGTAAATAATTATATATTAACGGGCTTGTGTAAAAACAGGTAAGCTAAAGAAGAAGTAAGGCTATGATAAAAATTAAATTTCCTGACGGAAACATAAAAGAGTACCAGGAGAATGTCTCGGCGATCGAGATCGCAAAAAGCATCAGTCCCGGGCTTGCCAAAGAAGTGCTCGGTGCGGAGATCGACGGCAAATTATACGATCTGAGCTATAAATTTGATAAAGATGCTATGGTGAAATTCGTAAAATTCTCAGATCCTAAAGGGCAGGAGATATACTGGCATTCTACATCGCACATAATGGCGCAGGCTGTGGTCAGGTTATTCCCCGGAACAAAAGTCGCGATAGGGCCGGCTATAGAGCAGGGATTCTATTACGATTTTGATCACGTTCCTTTCACTGATGAAAACCTTGCAAAGATCGAATCCGAAGTTCAAAAGATCATAAAAGAGAACCAGAAGTTTGAAAGAAAGGAAGTTTCTAGAGAAGAAGCTTTAGAATTTTTCAGAAGCAGGAACGAGATATATAAAGTTGAACTTATCGAAGCTCTGCCTGAAGGCGAAACAATCTCAATGTACACAAACGGTGAATTTACCGACCTTTGCAGAGGGCCGCATATATTAAGCACAGGCACAATTAAAAAATTTAAAATACTATCAAGCTCCGGGGCATACTGGAGAGGCGATTCCAAGAATGCTATGCTTCAGAGAATATACGCGATCAGCTTTCCTACCTCAGAAGAGCTTGAATTTTTTCTCAAGGTAAGGGAAGAAGCGGAAAAAAGGGATCACAGGAAACTGGGTCGCGAACTTGATCTGTTCAGCTTTCATCAGGAAGCACCCGGAATACCTTTCTACCACCACAACGGCGTGATAGTAAAACAGATGCTGATCGATTACTGGAGATACGAACACAACATCGACAACTATAAAGAGATCCAGACGCCGCAGCTTATGACAAAAGCGCTGTGGGAGACTTCCGGACACTGGATGAATTACAAAGACAACATGTTCGTGACCGAAATGGAAGACATGGAAAATGCGATCAAGCCGATGAACTGTCCGGGCGGAATGCTCTGGTACAAAGCCGGGCTGCATTCATACAGAGAACTCCCGATGAGGATCTCGGAACTAGGTCATGTTCACAGAAAAGAATTCTCAGGCGCTTTGTCGGGATTATTCAGAGTGATCGCATTCACTCAGGATGATGCTCATATTTTCATGCGCAAAGATCAGATCAAGGATGAGATCCTTGGAGTTATCAGGCTTACCGACCGCATCTATAAAACATTCGGACTTGAATATACCCTCGCCCTATCTACGCGCGGTGAAAAATATATAGGAACTCTAGAGAACTGGGAAATCGCGACAGCAGGACTTAAATCAGCGCTTGATGAGTATGGTCAGGAATATACAATCAACGAAGGCGACGCGGCATTCTACGGGCCGAAAATCGATATTTATGTTAAGAACGCTCTCGGAAAAGCATGGCAGTGCGGGACTGTCCAGCTTGATATGAATCTTCCTGAGAGATTCGATCTGACCTATATTGACGAAAATTCAAATAAAGAAAGAGTCATAATGATCCACAGAGCGCTTTACGGTTCTCTCGAAAGATTTCTCGGAATAATTCTCGAGCATTTCGGGGGATATTTTCCGCTTTGGCTCGCTCCGATACAGGTTTCTGTAATGCCTGTAAGCGACAGATTCAACGAATTCGCGAAAGAAGTGAGAAACAGGCTCTTAAGCGCAGGTTTCAGAGTTGACTTCGACGAAAGATCGGAGAAAATAGGATACAAGATCAGAGAAGCGGAAGGCGAAAAAAGAGTTCCTTATATGCTTGTAATAGGCGAAAAAGAGAAAGATACCGGAATGTTCTCAGTCAGACAGCACAAAAAGGGAAATATCGGAGAATTCCGGCTGGACGATTTTATAGAAAAGATCAAAGACGAAAAAGAAAAAAGAACCCTTCCCGAAGGATATAAACTTGAATTGTAAAATAAATCATGAGGTGAGATATTAAAAAAACCTTCACTCCCAAGAAAAAAGACGAGAACGAACTCCCGATCAATGAAATGATCACATACGAAAAGGTCAGACTGATCGGCGAGAACGGAGAACAGCTGGGGATCGTAAGCGCAAAAGAGGCAAATGACATTGCAGCTTCAAAAAGCCTGGATCTTGTTGAAATAGCTCCGAACGCAAATCCTCCCGTATGCAAAATAGTTGATTACGGAAAATACCGTTATGAACTTGCCAGGAAAGAAAAAGAGACTAAGAAAAAACAGCATACGGTCTCACTAAAGACGATCAGGATAATGTCAGTAAACATTGATAATCACGACATGGAGATCAAGTCAAAAAAAGCGAGAGAATTTCTTGAAGAAGGTAATAAAGTTAAGGTATTCCTTCAGTACAGAGGCAGAGAGATAGCTCACAAGGATATGGGAACCACGCTTCTAAAAACATTCTACTCTTTTGTCGAAGACATCGCGAAAATGGACAAAGAGATAGAGCAGGAAGGGATAAGAAGAATATCGATGATACTGACAAAAAAATAACGCTGAAAACAAACGAGCAAGGAGTACAGGAAATGCCAAAGATCAAATCGCACAGAGCAGCGAGAAAGAGAATGAGGCTTACATCAAGCGGAAAAATTAAGATCGGTTCTGCTTTCACAAGCCACCTGCTTTCCAACAGATCGCAGAAACGAAAAAGAAAATCAAGAAGAGGCGACATTCTGTCTGAAGTTGATTCCGTTAGAGTAAGAACACTTTTAACAGGCGTGTAAGACAGAAACCGTAAAAAAAAGGAGAAAAAATGCCAAGAGCTAACACAAGAGTAGCCTCCCGTAACCGCAGAAAGAAGGTCTTAAAGGCCGCAAAAGGTTATTGGGGAAGACGGAGTAAGCTGCTGGAAGCGGCATACGACGCGACCAAGAAGGCGGGTCAGTACGCCTATCGAGACAGGAAAGTCAAAAAGAGAAAATTCAGAGAGCTTTGGATAATCAGGATCAATGCAGCCGCAAGATTAAACGGGCTGTCATATTCCGAGTTTATGCACAAACTTTCACTTAAGAATATCGAACTGGACAGGAAGGTGCTCGCTTCCATGGCGGTCGAAGATCCAATGGGATTTGCAAAACTTGTTGAAAGCGTTAAGTAGCAAAAAAAGGGCGGTTTATACCGCCCTTTTTATTTATACAAATTATATTCTATTTATTCTGTTCAACCGTCTTTGAATATTCATTCTCAAGTTCTTCGAACAATTCATGAACTGAAACTATCTTGTCAACTCTGTATGCGTTAGCTCCGCAGAATGCGTAACCGTTTTCAAGATCACCTCTTTTCGCATTGGCTAAAGCCATTCCTATGCAATAGTGGGCGGTTTTGATATTGCAGCTGTTCAAACATACCCAAGGACATCTGACTTTAGGCTTATTCTCGTCATCAACATGTTTAAGAAAATTATTGTTGATCGCTCTCCCTGGAAGACCGACCGGGCTGTTGATAATAACGATATCTTCTTTTTTACAGTTAATGTATTCCTTTTTGAATTCATCCGTCGCATCACATTCGGTCGTTGCCACGAATCTGGTTCCCATCTGAACGCCTTTCGCCCCGGTATTTTTCATTATATCATAAATGTCGCTTCCGGTAAAGATTCCTCCTGCTGCAATTACGGGTACTTCTTTTTTGTATTTTTCTTCGAAGATTTTAACCTCAGCTATCACTTTAGGCAGAAGGTTTTCAAGCCTGTTGCTTTCAAGCTCAAGCTCGTCTTTTTTATATCCGAGGTGCCCTCCCGCCAGAGGACCTTCAACTACAAAAGCATCCGGAATAAACCCGAAATTCCTGTCCCATTTACGGAGAATAATTTTCGCTGCTATCCCTGAGGAAACGATAGGGATTATTTTTACATTTGATTCTTTAAGCCTGTCTATTCCGACTTCATTGGGAATATCTATCGGAAGTCCTGCTCCAAGAAGAAGAACATCAACTTTTTCATCGATCGCTATGTTTAAAATTTCTTTATAGTCGGTCAGAGCCATCATAACATTCAGACCGATAACACCTTTTGTGTTTTTGCGTGTTTTTCTTATCTCGTTTCTCAGTGCTCTCTGGTTCGCTTCCTGATAATTTACGGCGAAGTCGTCCTCAAGCAGTCCGACACCGACAGCAGCTATTACACCTATACCGCCTTCATTGGCGACAGCAGTTGCCAGTCCTGAAAGAGATATTCCAACTCCCATACCGCCCTGTATAATAGGTTTCGGAATAATAAGATCTCCTATTTTTAAGGCCGGCATTACATTTTTCATCACTAATATTCCTGTTCATTAAATTTACTTTGCGTAATATAAGAAAAAAAAGCATGAATCGCCACTTTTCAGGACAAATTATTAAAAAAAGTTCTATTTGAAGAATTTCTTATCGCTGTTTATTCTGCTCAAAGCATTTGAACTCGCTACCTGTTCAGCCTTTTTTTTAGAATTCGCTTTTCCTTCAGCAATTATTTTGCCTTTTATTATGACATTAACTGTAAAAATCTTGTCATGCTCGGGTCCCTCTTCCTTAACGATTTCGTAAGTCGGAGGTTCTATTCCGTGCGATTGAACAAGTTCTAAGAGTTCAGATTTGTAATTCGAGTTCTTTTTTTCTGAAAGAACTGTCTCGCAATTCTCAAGAAAGATTTCTTTTATCATTTTCTGAGTTTTTATTACACCGCCATCTAAATATATTGCGCCGATTACAGCCTCCATACAGTCTTCAAGGATCGAGTCTTTTTCCCTCCCGCCTGATCTGTCTTCATAATCGCTGACGAGAATAAATTTTCCGAGATTTAGTTTTCTTGCTATACCGCAAAGATTATCGCCTGATACAAGTATGGATCTCATTTTACTCAATTCACCTTCGGCCTGATCTGAAAAAGATTTATAAAGATGCTTTGAGACTAAAAAACTTAGCACGGAATCGCCTAAGAATTCCAGTCTTTCATTTGAACAGTTTCTTTCTTCGCTTTTTAAAGAGATATAGGAGCGGTGTTTTAATGCCTGGATCAGCAGACTTTTATCTTTAAAGGAATATCCCAGCCTCTTTTCAAGCTCCCCGACAGATTTGAGGAGCTCCTTTGAGTAATGCCGGTTTTTATTTAAAAACTTTTCAAGAAGTTTAGTGAGCAAAATTATCCTTCAAACTTTTTAACAAGAATTGAAGCATTATGCCCGCCGAAGCCGAAAGTGTTGCTTATAGCATATTTTACTGTTCTGTTAATAAATTTATTAGGGGTATAATTCAGATCACATGCGGGTAAATCCTGATTGTCAAGGTTAATTGTCGGATGGACAGTGTCGGTTTGTACAGCTTTGATCGTTCCGATCAGTTCGATAGCTCCGGCCGCTCCGAGAAGGTGACCCGTCATTGATTTTGTCGAATTGATAGCGATCTTATAAGCATGTTCGCCGAAAGCCAGTTTTATTCCTGCTGTTTCCGCACAGTCGCCGGTCGGCGTGGAAGTGCCGTGAGTATTTATATGATCAATATCTTCGGGTTTGATTCCTGCATCAGCCACAGCTGCGAGCATAGCCCGTTTAGCTCCGTTACCTTCTGGGTCCGGGGCGACGATGTCTTTCGCGTCGCCGGAAAAACCGATCCCTGCCATTTCCGCATAGATCTTTGCGCCTCTTTTTACGGCATGTTCGTATTCTTCAAGGATAAGCATTCCCGATCCTTCTCCCATAACGAATCCGTCCCTGTCTTTATCAAAAGGTCTGCTTGCTTTCTGTGGTTCGTCATTACGCGTGGAAAGCGCTTTCATATTGGCAAATCCCGCTATTGCCAGGTCCGTGATAACCGCTTCAGCACCTCCGCAGATCGCGAAATCGGCGTCGCCGTACTGGATAGTCCTGAAAGCTGTACCTATCGCATGTCCGGATGACGCACACGCTGAAGTCACAGAGTAGTTAGGTCCTTTCAGGTCCCACTTCATTGATATTCTGCCTGCAGCTATATCAGAGATCATCATGGGTATGAACAAAGGGCTGACCCTTCTCGGTCCTTTCTCCAGCATAACCTTATAGTTAGACTGCCATGTCTCCATTCCGCCTATTCCGGAAGCCGTTATCACGGCAAAACGGTCTCTGTCAACAGAGTTCAGATCGAGTCCGCAGTCTTTTATAGCACTTTCAGCAGCAATAAGAGCATATTGAGTAAATCTGTCAAGTCTTTTGGCCTCATTTTTCTCAAAATATTTCTCAGGATCGAAATTTTTTATCTCCCCAGCAATTTTTACGCTCATTTCTGCAGTATCGAACCTTTCAATTGTACTAATACCCGAAACACCGTTCAGAAGATTATTGTAAAATCCCTCAACATCTGTTCCAAGCTCAGTAAATACGCCCATTCCGGTGACCACAACCCTTCTTTTCATAATCCAGCTCTTTAGTTATGTTAAATTGAAGTTATCTTATAAAAAATAAGGGAAACATTTTCCCTTATCCTTTATTTCTATATAAATAGACGGAGTTTATTCTCCGAGCTGTTTTTTAATAAAATCTATCGCAGATCCGACGGTAGTAATCTTTTCAGCTTCATCTTCTTCGATCTTTATATCAAATTCGTCTTCGAATTTCATAACAAGTTCAACAGTAGCCAGCGAGTCAGCCCCAAGATCGTTTATGAAAGATGCTTCAGGAACTACAGCGGCTTCGTCAACTCCGAGTTCGTCCATTATGATTTCTTTTACTTTTTGTTCAACTGACATTTCATTCTCCTTTTGGGTTTTGTTTGATTATCAATTCCGTTGAAATATAATCGCTGAGATTTTTGATGTCAAGAAATTTATCCTTTATTATAACAGGTGATATTTAACATTGACTTTCATAATAAACTAACTTAGTTTTGAAGCAAATTTACGGAGATCAAAGATGAAAAGATTACTGATTATATTTATTGCATCGTCAATATGCGGCCAGATGCTTTTTGCCGATTTAAGCAACACAAATTTCAGATACAGCAGGATATCTTCAACTGAATCGGATATAACTTTCATACTTGATGATTTTAAGATCGAAGAAACCATAATAAACGGAAAACAATTTACAAAAGTAATCAGCGGGAGCGGTTCAACCACGAACAAAAAAGGTTATGCCGAACTGCCTTATTTCTCCACGGCAGTACAACTGAAAGGCGACAAAAACTCTGACTTCAAATATGAGATTGAAGAGTATTACGATATAGCATTAAAGGCTCCACTACTTCCTTCCAGGGGTATTCTAACCAGAAGCATGGATATAGACAATATTCCTTTTGAAATAAGTTCCGGATCTGTCAGCGATGAGTTCTACCCCGGAAGAATTGCCGAAGCGACAACGCCTTTCATTTTGAGGGAAACCAGGGGTATGAACCTGATCGTTTATCCGTTCCAGTATAATTCCGGAACTGGAATATTGAGAGTTATAAAAAAGATCAGTTTAAATTTATCCGAGAACGATTCAGAGCCGGTCAATGCCCTTTTTAATAAAAACAATAATATCGCGGAAGAAATGGAGTCTGTTTACAGATCTTTGTACATTAATTATAATGAAACAAAGACTCTTCAGGTCAGTGATACAGGCGAAATACTCGTAGTTTATACACCAGAAAACGGAGGAATAAATGCCCTTCAGCCTTATATCGACTGGAAAAAGCAGCTCGGTTATACCGTTAACACTCTCGAAGTTCCGAACGGAACGGACCTGTATGCTGAAAACACGATAAAAAACGCATATGACGCAAATAACAATATTCTGTTCGTTCAGCTTATCGGCGACTGGGCTAATCTGAAATCAAAGTTTGAATATTACGATGTTACATCTTCGGACGGAAGCGAAGATCCGGTTCTGGGGCATATTGTAGGCAGAGACGAATATCAGGATGTGATAATAGGCAGGTTTTCGGTTCAGAATGAGATAGAGCTTGCGAACCAGATAAATAAGTCAATTAATTATGAAAAATATCCTGACGCTGAAGGAGAATGGTATTCAAAAGTTCTCGGAATCGCTTCAAATGAAGGCGCCGGTGCCGGCGACGACGGGGAAAGCGACGAAGCTCATAACGACATAATAATAAGTAATAAACTTTTACCTTCTTCATATAACGATGGGCTTACATGCTATCAGGCTGACGGAGCTAATTCAACGCAGATCGCAGGTTATATAAATCAGGGTGTTTCGTTGATCAATTACACCGGCCACGGTTACTACCAGGAATTCTCAACGCCAAGATTTACCAATACTAATGTGAATTCACTCACGAACGGCAATAAACTGCCTCTTGTAATTGCAGTTGCGTGCCTTGTCGGTCATCTGAACTATTACTCGGACTGCTTTGCAGAAGCATGGCTGAAGAAAGTTGACGGAGGTGCTGTCGCAGGCTGGTTTTCGTCAATAAGTCAGCCGTGGGTTCCTCCAATGAGAGGTCAGGATTATTTCAATGACATACTTATAGGCGGTTACAATTACGAAACCGGTCCGGGAAGCGGTTTTTCCACGACCGAAAAAAGAACTACATTCGGCTCACTCACTGTAAATGCCGCTGTTCTTACTTTAGCCGAAGCCCCGCTGGATGAATCGACACTTGCCACAATTGAAACATGGACTCTTTTCGGTGATGCATCTCTTATGGTAAGGACAGATAAACCGCGTATAGTTGAAAATCTTAATGAAGTGATCTTTGTTGAAAATTATACAACAAAGATAATGTCTGGAGGTCAGCCTTATGAAGGTGCAAAAGTAACACTTTTCCAGAATGGAACCGTTTATTCTTCAGTAAGCGACTCAAACGGAGATATTTCCATCTATCATTCTTTTCTTGAAGGCAATGTAATTTTAACTGTATCCGGTCAGAATATCAATACAATTCAAAAAGAGATTCTGATCCAGACTTCTGAGGGGCCTTATGTAATTGTGAATAATTATTCAGCGTCAGAAAATTATTACGGATCAACAGCGTTTATCAACATGGAATTAAGGAACGCGGGTTCGGCTGCGAGCGAAAGCGTTTCTGCTGTAATATCAACTGAAAACAGATTTGTAACGATAAAAGATGCGGAAGAATATTTCGGAAATATTGAAATAGATTCGGTAAAATTCAAACCAAACTGCTTCTCAATTGAGATAAACCCCGATACTCCGGACGGTGAAGTTATAAGACTAAATTCTATAATCAGTGACAACTATTCTAAGGGTACTTATAATTCAGTTATAAACATGGTTGTGAATTCACCTGTTATACAAACATTCCATTCATTTGATTCAGAGACCGCGCTTCAGGGACAAAGTCAGGAAGTAAGATTCAGACTGGAAAATAAAGGGCATGCCGACCTCATTAATGCTTCAGCTGAGCTTAGACAGGTCACATTTTTTGATATAATGATCACGGAGCCAGTTCAGATAACGACTTTAAATGTTGGAGAATTCGCAGAAATATCATTTACATGCACATACGGAGAAGGAATAACGAACTCTTCATATGCCCGGTTTGAGCTTGTTATAAATTCTGAGAACGGTTTTTCATCAGATTATAGTTATTCAGTGGTTGTAGGTATGACAGAGAGCTTTGAAACAGGAGACTTTTCCCGGAATCCATGGGAGTTTTCAGGTAGTAAAAACTGGGAAACGGACGCTGAAATATTTTACGAAGGCGGATTTTCTGCGCGTTCAGGTAATGTTCTTGACAGTGAATCAGCAACAATTTCACTCCAACTGGATTATATAGCTGACGGGAGTATTAGTTTTTACAAAAAAATATCTTCAGAATTGATCTATGACAGATTGAGTTTTTATATTGACGGTGTACTGATTAAGAACTGGAGCGGAGTGTCTGACTGGTCAAAATTTTCATGCAGTGTAAACAGCGGAACACACAAGCTAAGCTGGACATTCTCAAGGGACAGCAGTTTGGGCGGAGGTTCTAACTGCGCATGGATAGATAATGTTCTGGCGACAGGAATATCAACGACCGGAATTGAAGAGAAGGAAACTGCTCTTCCGATAGAAGCGGTTCTGTATCAGAATTATCCGAATCCGTTCAACCCCGTAACACAAATAAAATTCGATCTTGCCAAAACATCTGATGTTAAGCTGAATGTTTATAATGTCAGCGGACAGATCGTACATCAGATATCTTCAGGTTCATTTGGACCGGGACTTCACACTGTCGAATTCGACGGAAGCAAGCTTAATTCCGGAGTTTACTATTATACTCTCGTAACCGAAGACAAATCAATTACAAAGAAAATGATCCTGATGAAATAAAAAAGATTATGTCAGATCTTTTCCCCGGAGGAAGATAAGGAAAATTATACCTATAACTATTCTATAATATCCGAAATGCTTGAATCCGTAGTTTTCTACGATCTTTAAAAATATTTTTACTGCTAACCATGCGGTAAAAAACGCTGTCACAAATCCGAGCCCGAGAAGGAATATTTCGTTCCCGGTGAACTCGATCTCAGTTTTTAAAAGATCATATCCCGAAGCTGCGAACATTGTCGGTACGGCCAGCAGAAATGAGAATTCCGTGGCTTGTTTTTTATCAAAACCGTTGAAAACGCCACCTGTTATAGTGGCGGCAGCTCTTGAAACCCCGGGAATCATAGATACGCATTGTATAAGCCCGATATAAAAAGAATTCTTATAGGAAATGTTCTCAAGCATGACGGTTTTACTTTCGCGGTTGGACACCTTTTTATCAATAATTATCAAGATTATACCGCCGATTATGAGCGACAATGAAACCACGGTAGGATTGAAAAGGTATTCCTTGATAGTTTTATATGCAAGAAAGCCGATTATTCCTGTCGGCAGAAAGGCGATTGAAAGTTTGTAATAAATGGTCAAACCATTTAAAAACCTTTTTGAGTAAAGCATTACGATCGCGAATATAGCTCCGAGCTGAATGAATATCTCAAAAGTCTTAACGAACTCGTTCTCATGTATCTTCATTGCCGCAGAAGCGAGGATCATGTGCCCGGTTGAAGAAACGGGAAGAAATTCTGTCAAACCTTCGATCACTGCTATAACTATTGTCTGTATAATATCCATATATAAGCTCCCTCAAAGAATTAATGCCTAGATATTTAAGAATTATATCTGATTAAGTCAATCATTTTTATTGTCGAGCATCAGCACGAAAGGTATAACAAGAAAGGCAAGATATCCTGCGATATCATAAGTCAGAGCAAGCCCGAGTTTGTCGCTGAGATAGCCGATCGTGAGCACCATCAGAGAACTGCCGAGAAAGCTGATGGTCATATAAGTGCCGTTAAGGAATGAAAGGTTCTTAGAGTCTCTTTCCTGTACTAGTGCCAGAATTATCGGATTGAACCCAAGATGGGCGAGACCTGCCAGAATCAGGACGGGATAGACCCAGAATCCTGATGAATAATTAAAGGCGAAAAGCAGGATCGGATTTATTACGGCTAAGATCAGAAGACCTTTTTTCCGGCCGATCTTATCCGATATCATCCCCATAAAAAGCGTTCCGAAGACGCCTGCGAACTGAAAAATCGAAAGCGATATTCCTGCAAGCCATAAAGAGGCTCCTTTTGAAGTCAGGAATGTCGGAAGGAACAGAGTAAGCGCAGAGCTCATTCCAGACCTCAATACCGTGATCCCGGTAATTATGATAAAAAAGTTAATATACTGCCTGTAATTCCTTGCGGGCCTGTTATGTTTTTCCACATGCTCATGAACATTGATCTTTCTGATCTTGAAATACAACATTACAGCTACAAGCAGACCCAGCGGCATAACCCGCCAGCTGCCTTCGAATGACCACAGGGACACTGCGCCTAAGATCAGCATCGGGCCCAGAGTCCTCGCCAGCTCGCCGCCGATCATGTAGAAGCTCAAACCTAATCCAAGTCTTTCACCGGCTCTTTTTTAAAATATGACAGGCCCCGGAACATGGAAGATGCTAGATCATAT
>CALMWI010000167.1 GCA_937873545.1 uncultured bacterium
AGCGACAACATCGGGAACAGTGGCTGTTTCAGGATCTGATCCGATAACCGTAGGATTTAACACTGACGGGCTTGCAGAAGGAACTTATACTGCCAATATCAGGCTGAATTCGCAGTACAGTAATGAAAGTGTTCCTGTGAGTTTAACAGTGTATAGCCTGCATCCTCAAAATGTTATAACTTCTATCGTTGACGGAAATATAAAGCTGGACTGGGATGATGTTGCTGAAGCTGTCGGCTACAATGTTTATTCGAGCGATGATCCGTACGGCGAATTTACTCTGCTGACCACAGTGGCTGTGAGCGAATATACTTATACGCCTGCTGAGTCAAAGAAATTCTTTTATATTACAGGTAAAGATGTATTGAAGAGTGAACAGGCGAGGACGATTGAGATACCAGAGAAAGTTAAGTAAAAATTAAAGGGCGGAAATTCCGCCCTTTGTTTTATATCGAAGTTTTTACTGATTCAAGTGCTTCGTGCAGCTTTGAAACATCTTTCGCTCCGGCAGTCGCCAGGTGATCGGCTCCGCCACCGCCACCGCCAAGCATTTTGGCTACCTGTCCTACTATTTGACCTGCTTTGATAGTTCCTTTCAGGTCATCGGTTACTGCGCATACGAGTGAAGCTTTATTTTCTATGTCGGCTCCGAGAAGTATAATGCTCATCTGAAGCTGATTCCGTAAATTTTCAGCCATGTTCTTGAGTATCTTCGCGTCTGAAACCTGAACTATGGATGAAATAATACTGATTCCGTTTATGCTTATCTTTTTCGAGATCAGATCGGTCATTTGGGTCATAGCCAGTTTTTCATTGAGCTCATTGATCGACTTTTCAAGCTCTCTTTTATCAAGAGATATTTTATCAAGCCTGGTCAGAATGTCATGTTCCTTGACCGACTGCATCTTTATTATTGACTCAATAATATCTCTCTGATCGGCAGCTTTGACCACTGCGTGATGCCCGCACACGGCTTCGATCCTGCGGATCCCTGCGGCGATGCTGGTTTCAGTCAGGATCCTGAAATATCCTATATCTCCTGTCCTTGATGCATGGGTACCGCCGCAGAGTTCGGCAGAAACGGTTCCCATCCGTACGACTCTCACGATCTCGCCGTACTTTTCGCCGAACAAAGCCGTGACCCCGGTTTTCTTAGCTTCGGCAAGCGGCATGATCTCTGTGGTTATAGGAAGGTTCATTCTTACAAACGAGTTCACGATCTCTTCAACCTTCCTGATATTTTCGTCGGACATCTTTTCATAATGGGAATAATCGAAACGCATTATGTCGTTCCCGACGAATGAACCTGACTGGGCGATATGATCGCCGTAAATTTTTCTGATAGCCGCCTGAAGAAGATGTGTCGCGCTGTGATGCATCCTGCATTCATCCCTGAATGCGCTGTCAACCTTCTGATCAAGAACGGTCTCGGCTGAAATATTCAGAACCTCAGGCTTTTTAGCCGAGATCACGAAGAAATCCCCGTCTTTCTGGACATTTATCACCTGAATCGCCTCGCCGTTGATCACGACCGAACCCTTATCCGCTATCTGTCCGCCTGATTCTGCGTAGAAAGCAGATTCGTCAGGCACGATAAAAATTTTATCTTTATCTATTCTGTATTTCACGATCTTTGATGCGGCTTCAAGCGTATCATATCCGATGAATCTTGTCGAATTAATTTCCGAAAGCACTATCCATTCAATGTCTGAATTACCTTTGAATTTCTGATTAGAACGCGACATGTCTTTCTGTTTTTTCATAGCGGCATCAAAACCTGCATTATCCATAGCGTAACCGATCTCTTCAGCCATCTGGGCTGTAAGGTCAACGGGAAATCCGAAGGTATCATAAAGCTTAAATATCGTTTCGCCGTCAATGATCTTATCGCCGTCCTTTTTTGTTCTGACGAATTCGTTGAATAATTCCACGCCTTTTGTCAATGTGGTTAAGAACATTTTCTCTTCTGCCTGAATTATGCTCTGAGCGTGTTTTAAGTATTTTCTTATCTCAGGAAATTCATCGCCCATAACATCGGCGACCGTCGGAGCTATTTTGTATAAAAATGGTTCATTCATACCGAGCTTTGTTCCGTATCTGACAGCCCTTCTTAATATCCTTCTCAGGACATATCCCCGTCCTTCGTTGGAAGGCATTCCGCCGTCCGAAATAGCGAAAAG
>CALMWI010000168.1 GCA_937873545.1 uncultured bacterium
GGCGCCGAAAATTTCGAGCGTGTCAAACAGACCTTCGTCAAGGCGACGATGCTGTCCGTCGGTGTCACGGCTGTGATCTGGGCGGCCGCGGAAATCTTCCCCGCCGCGCTGATCAGTCTGTTCGGAGGCGGCCCGGACCTGATGAGCATCGGCATACCGGCGCTGCGGTTCAACTTTGTTATCGCGCCGGTGCTGGGCTTCGTCATGCTGGCGACGACCTTCTTCCAGTCCATCGGAAAGCCGAACGCTTCAAGTCTGATCACGCTGATCCGTCAGGTCATCGCGCTGGTACCGTTTATCTACATTCTGCCTGGAATTTTCGGAACCATCGGAATCTTCTACGCACAGCCGGTGAGCGATCTGATAGCGACGGTGCTGTCGGCGGTACTGATCGTAAAGTCGTTCCGAGAGATGAGGCCTACAGGTTTTCAAGCAGAAAAATGTAAAGCATAATTCAAAAATTTATATTTCTGCTGAATGAAGCCGACAGATTTGACCTCACAGTATTATTCTAAGGAGCTAAATAAAAATAATTAAAATAATTAAATACATATTATATGAAAAAGACAGCTGCATTCTATATGCAGCAGTCTTTTTCAAATTATGACACAGGGAATATCAAGGAGATCTGCAGTCTTTTTAAACAAATCTGAATTATGTCCTATTGTTAGAGCAAGATGATGCGTTGGCGCTTCCGCAAACCACTTATTCATATATTCGACAGGTTTTTCATTGAATCGAATATGTGTGGAAGTATTTCCGTTTAATAGAATCGGTGCATTAACCGCTTCTCCCTCACTGACAATAAATTTTAACCTTCCGTCGTGAGTCTGAGTTACTCCGAGTGTGGTTACCGGTCCAGGAAATATTTTTGCCTCGACAGATACGCCGCTCCCCCTCTTACCGTGGTAAACGCCCATACCGCGAAGGATCGGTTTTTCTTTTGAAAGATCAATATGAAAGGGACCGTCATGTCCGAGAATAATTGTATTTCGGTCAAAATCTGAAGCTATAATTTCGCAAAAGCTTCCACCTTTATTACATATGTCAGCTATTTTCATCGCCAGTGCAGTTTTAATATCTCCTTCTCCGGCACACGCGATTCCTTTAGCAATCAGCAACGAAAAACCGACAATAAAACCGCTCTGCAGTTCTTCCTGTCTATCGTCATGACCATGATAATAATAACTCAGTGAATCTAATTCTCGTTCGCAAACGAGTTTTTCCTGAGCTGCCGCAACCGTAGCCGCCCATTCAAGCTGTTCCTCTGAAGGTTTCATTGCTATTGGATCAGACGGAGAAGCATCAGATATTTGAAAGAACCGATTAATCTCTTGTCTGTGATTTTCTTTCTCTTCCGAAGTTAAGTGACGCAAGGCAGCATCAAGATCACTCATTTCGATAATTTGAATATCGATTCCGGTCTCAGCCTGCAGCATTGTAAAATCACTGTACATATCCAGCATGCCGCTGTAATAATTGCCTAAAACACCGAACCGTGCGTGTGCAAGAGTCCGCTTAACAGAAGCTGCAAAACACCATTCTTCAATTTCTTTCCAAGCATGGACCGCCTCTGGCCGATCCTCAATCATCTCTTCTGCTTTTGCGAATTCCGGTGTTTCGGGAAGTCCGAGAAGGCCGTTCACAATACGTATGGGGATACCGGATCTGTTAAACGCATTAGCTAATTCAGGGATCGGACAACCTACGCACTGCGCCAGCCACCTGTCCGTCCCCGTTATTTCGTAATTCATAGCAGGGGCAGGCTGCAGATTCAAAATTACGACGGGCGCTTTACAGATTTGATGAATCGGCAGTACACATGAACTCGTATAATAAGTTGCAGCATGCGAAAAGATAATGTCCACATTTTGCCGATTAAAAAATTCGCCTGCATCTCTTCCCGAATCTTCTGAATCGACTAATCCAAAATTGATGACCTCGCCATAAGATGCTAATTGTTCGGCAAGAAACTGATTATAACCTAGAAGGCATTCTTTAAGACCTGGAAACTGATCCCAGTAAGTATGGAGTCCGGCGCTGTATAATCCGATTCTGGCCACTTTTGCTGTGCTTATTTTTGCTTTCATCGAACTTTATCTCTCAGTTTTTAAAGTGATCGAATCGGTAATCCCTGCCGGCTCCATCAGAAGATACTGTGAAAGCCAGTCCTGCTGTGTTCTTCCGAGCGTCGTTGACGCTGTCACGGACAGTTGATTCTTCCCCTTTACGACTAAATCAGAGATATCGAACAGATACGGCGGACAGATCTTTACACCGGCTTCAGACCCGTTAACTGTCAGCGCTGCACTTTCACTCACCTCGTTGATTTCGATGAAAACTGTCTGATCAGGATCATCTATATTAACATCGAAATCATATCGTATCAGTCCTGAAAAGTTTTCCCTTCCGTCAAGCTCGTTAATCGGTAATAATTCGGCCAGCGTCATTTCCCCAGTGAAAAA
>CALMWI010000169.1 GCA_937873545.1 uncultured bacterium
TGATGTTCTGATACGGACAATATGATCTTATATAATCGAAATATTCTTTTTCGTTAGGGTTTCCCCATTCGTCGTACTCCGATACTGTAGCGGACAAAGTAGAATCCAGCATAGTATTGACTACATCAAGGAAAGGAACTTCAAGCACTGCTGCTTTAAATAAGTCGGGACGTTCGTTCAACGCCGCTCCGACCAACAACCCGCCGGCGCTGGCTCCGGTTATGATCAGCCTGTCTTTAGATGTATATTGCTTCTCAAAAAGATGTTTTGCGCAGTCAATGAAATCGGAAAAAGTATTTTTCTTTTTTAACAGCATTCCTTCAAAATGCCATTTTTTTCCTTTTTCTATACCGCCTCTGACATGCGCGATGCCAAAGATAAAACCTCTGTCAAGCAGGCTTATTCTTGAAATTGAAAATTCAGGGTCGTTAAAATCTCCGTAAGCGCCGTAACCTTCAAGCAGAAAAGAATTTGTTCCGTCCTGTTTAAACTTGTCTCTTCTGTAAACAAGAGATATCGGAATAGTCTGCCCGTCAGAAGATGGCGCGAATACAAGTTCGGACTTGTACTGTACAGGATCAAAACCGCCGAGAACCCGTTCCTGTTTCAAATATTTTCTTTCTCCGGTATCCATATTGTATTCTATTATGGAATAAGGCGTCGTCATCGATTCATAAACATATCTGTACTGTTTTGAGTCGAACATAGGATTGGATCCGGAATAAACAGCGTAGCAGTTATCGGTGAACTTTAATTCAGGTCCCTGAAGCGATTCATAATCCAGCACTCTTATCGTTCTTTTACCGTTACTGATCTCGGAAACGATAATTTTATCGCTGAAAAGTTCGATATCATCGAGATACACAT
Source organism: uncultured bacterium (assembly GCA_937873545.1). GTDB lineage: Bacteria > UBA4055 > UBA4055 > UBA4055 > UBA4055 > UBA12480. The sequence goes on from CALMWI010000169.1 coordinate 868, forward strand.
CGGTTCTGTGTGGTATATATTCCTCCCACTTATCCGCAAAAGGGAAACTTTCTTTTACCGAAACCACCTTATAGTTGAAAGCTTTGTCAATATTTGTTATAATATAGAAAGTGTCACCTCTGTGGTCCGGGTAATATTCTACCCCTTCTTTCCTCGGCATTATAAGATTAAAAAATCCCATCGGGTCTGTGCTTTTAAGATAATGCACTTCCGAAGTGTTCTTATTCGATGCTCCCATAAAAATATATTTTCTGCTTTTTGTCTTTTCTATCCAGACATAAAATGATTCGTCCTGCTCAGAGTACATCTTTCTGTCGCTTTCAACCGAAGTTCCCAGAACATGCCTGAAAACTTTGTCTGTCCTGTCATTGTCGTTGACGGTAGTGTAGAAAAATGTATTATTAGATTCTGCCCACTCAACATCGCTGACATTCTGGAATGTCTCAGGAAAAAGAGTATTTCTTGAAAGGTATTTTATGTATAATGTATATCTTTCATTTCCCGAAGTATCTACTGAATAAGCAAGAAATTTATGATCCGGGCTGATCTTATATACACCAAGCTCAAAATAATCATGACCCTTTGCAAGTTCGTTAAGATCTAGAACTATCTGTTCTTCCCTGTCAAGACTCAATTGCTTTCTGCAGTAAACCGGATACTGCTTTCCTTCGATCTCCCTTGAATAATAGTAATAATCGTCCATCATTACAGGCACGGACATATCCGTTTGAAGGATCCTTGCTACGATCTCATTATACAGCTTGTTTTCAAGTTTTGACAGGTTTTTCATGTATTTGTCGGCGTGCTCATTCTCCCTTTTTATCTGATCAAGAACTCTCGGGTCTTTCCTTTCCCTGTCCTTCATCCAGGAATAATCGTCATAAAGAAGGCTGCCGTGAACCGAATTTTCAGTTTTTATTTTCAATGCCGCCGGATAATCCTTTATTATTTCAAAAGCCTGATCTCCCATCACTTCACCGCCTTCACTCTTTATTGCCTGTTTGTCCGTGCAGGAAAATATCGTCACTGCTGCGGCTATCAGCATTATTTTCTTCAGTTTCATCATACGATTCTCCCGTTCGATTTATAACTTCATGCTAAAACTAAATAATTGAAAAGGATTTATCAATAAGAATAATCGCTGTTTTTTGTTTAAAAAATAATTCTTGACTTGGCATATACATAAATATAAATTGAAGTGCTAAAGAGGTTTATAATGGATAATTTTAACCAATAAAAGGAGTCGGATATGTCAGAAAGAGTGTATAATTTTTCAGCAGGACCGGGAGTTTTACCCGAGGCGGTTCTGAAAAAAGCGGCGGAACAGATGTTGAATTATGAAGGTTCCGGAATGTCAGTGATGGAAATGAGCCACAGATCCAAAGTTTATCAGTCGATTATTGACGGGGCTGAAAAGTCTTTAAGAGAACTGATGAATATTCCTGCGAACTATAAAGTCCTTTTCCTACAGGGCGGAGCCTCACTGCAGTTCGCTATGGTTCCCCTGAACTTTATGAAAAACAACAAAGCCGATTACATTAATACCGGCGAGTGGTCAACCAAAGCGATAAATGAAGCAAAAAGATACGGCGATGTGAAAGTGGTCGCTTCGTCCGAAGCAGAAGTTTTCAATCACCTTCCTGTTGTAAATGAAAATGAGTTCAGAGCAGATGCAGACTATGTTCACATGACTTCGAACAACACTATCTTCGGAACATCATGGAAAAAATACCCGAATGTAAAAGGCAAACCGCTCGTTGTGGACATGTCTTCCGACATTCTTTCCAAAGTGATAGATGTGAATGATTTTGCTATGATATACGCAGGCGCTCAGAAAAACATCGGTCCCGCAGGTGTGACAGTAGTAATTATTAGAGATGATATGGTCGAATATTCAAGACCAGAAACACCTACAATGCTTAAATATAAAACTCATGTTGACGGCGGATCTATGTTCAATACTCCTCCGACTTACGGAATTTATATCGCTAAGCTGGGATTTGAGCATCTTTTGAGCATCGGCGGAGTTCCGGCCATAGAAAAGATAAACAAACAAAAAGCCGCAATGCTTTATGAAGTGCTTGACAACTCCAAACTTTTCAAATGCCATGTTCAGAATAAAGAAGACCGCTCGATAATGAACATTCCTTTCAGAACGGCTTCGGATGACCTTGACAAAAAATTCCTTGCAGATGCCGCTAAAGAAGGTCTTGTAACATTGAGCGGACATAAAAAGACAGGCGGAATGAGAGCCAGCATATATAACGCAATGCCTGTTGAAGGTGTTGAAAAACTGGCTGCTTTCATAAAGAAATTTGACAAAGAAAATTAAATAATCTCTATAAAGGAGTGTCGCATGTCAAAAAAAGTACTTCTCGCTACTGAAAAACCGTTCGCAAAAGTAGCCGTTGACGGAATTTCAAAGATATTTGAGAAAGCAGGTTACGAACTTATTAAACTTCAAAAATATACAGACAAAGCTGATCTTCTTAAAGCTGTAGAGAACGCGGATGCAATGATAATCAGAAGCGACAAGGCTGATGCTGAAGTTATTGCGGCATCAAAAGCTTTGAAAATAATCGTAAGAGCCGGTGCGGGATACGATAATATCGATCTGAAAGCTGCTACAGAAAAAGGCATCTGCGCCCAGAATACACCGGGTCAGAACTCCAACGCGGTCGCTGAGCTTGCGATAGGTTTCATGCTCTACATGGCAAGGAACAGATTCACTGAAGGCAACGGAAGCGAACTTAAAGGTAAAAAGCTCGGTATCCATGCGTACGGCAATGTCGGAAGGCTCGTAGCGAATATAGCTAAAGGATTCGGCATGGAGATCTGCGCTTTCGATCCGTTCGTTGAAAAAGCTAAAATGCAGGCTGAAGGCGTAAAAGTATTTGATTCGATCGAAGAACTTTACAGCCAGTGCGATTATGTTTCTCTTCACATCCCTGCGAATGACAAGACTAAAAAATCAATTAATTACGATCTGATGTCTAAAATGAAAAAGGGTGCAGCTCTTATCAATACCGCCAGAAAAGAAGTCATATGCGAAGAAGGCTTAAAAAAGATCATGGCTGAGAGAGAAGACCTCAAATACGCTACGGATATAGCTCCCGACTGCCACGCTGAGATAGTTGAAAAACTCGGCAACAGATATCATGCGACCAAGAAAAAAATGGGAGCAGAGACTTCTGAAGCGAACATTAACGCGGGGCTAGCTGCAGCTAACCAGATCGTCAGTTTCTTTGAAAAAGGCGACAGAACATTCCAGGTAAACAAATAGATTTTATTTTTTTTATACTTAAAAGGCGGTCTTCTGATCGCCTTTTTTTATTGACACACGACTCCGACGGTCAAGAAACTTATGACACTGCCCGAAAGTTGATTTCTGGGCTTACGGTATTTTTACCTAAAAATCCATATGTCCAAAAGACGGACGATGTATTTTCTAAACGATAAAAAACACTTACGCCTTGATCATAAATCACTTTATGGGCAGTTTACATAAGCTTTTTTGACTATCAAAGAAAGTGATTGAATATATCTTATTTTTTTCTTATAATTCTATTCCTTAAAATAACGGAATGTTATGAGCAGCGACATAATAAAAATATTACCCGATAATCTGATAAACAAGATCGCAGCGGGCGAAGTGGTGGAACGGCCTGTTTCTGTAGTGAAAGAGCTGGTCGAGAACTCTCTTGACGCCGGAGCTGAGAATATTTATATTGAAGTAAAAGACGGCGGAAAATCCTACATCGAGATTTCTGATGACGGCAGGGGTATGGATGAAAGCAATCTCCTTTTAGCCTTTGAAAGACACGCGACTTCTAAGATCAGCGCGTTCGATGACCTTCAGAAGATCTCCACAATGGGATTTCGCGGTGAAGCGCTGCCAAGCATAGCATCAGTATCTATGGTGGAAGCTGTATCGAAACCGAAAGGCGCGTCTGACGGAACAATGGTAGTAATAAAAGGCGGAACTATATCCGAAGTAAAACCCTCACCTTCAAAGTATTCAACTCAGATCAAGATCAGATCGCTTTTCTTTAATGTGCCTGCCCGTAAAAAATTCCTGAGCTTTGACGACAGGGAATACAAATCCATCTATACTTATTTTAAAAAAGTATCGGTTTCCAGACCTGATATAGGGTTCAAGTTCATTAACAATGAAAAGACGGTTTTCGATCTAAAACCCCAAAACCTGAAGGAAAGAATTAGCGCTGTTTTCAGCGAGATTGATCAGGACGAGCTGATAAAAACCGACAATTCACTGGGGAATTATTCTGTCTCAGGCTACATCGGTAAAGCCGGGCTTGCGAGAAAATTTAAAGATAACCAGTTCCTGTTCATCAACGGCAGAATAGTTGAAAGTAAAATGGCCAGCTTTAACATAGTTAACATGTATCAGAACCTGATCGAAAGCGGATATTACCCTTTCTACATTCTTTTTATCAATATGCCGGCGCATGAAGTTGATGTGAACGTTCATCCTTCAAAACTGACCGTAAAATTCGCTGATGAGCAGAAAGTCAAAAGGCTGATAACAGAAGCTGTAGGAAATTCATTGAAAGAATCTTCATCAATAACAGCATTAACATCTCAAAAAGAATCAAAAGAGCATCTTTACGAACCTGTGGCATTACCTTCGATGCAGGTAAAGGAACAAACAATTTCCTACTCATCAAAACCGGAAGAAAAATTTTACAGGCCTGAAAAAGATAACATTGGAATTAAAGTTCTCAAAATAAACAATGAGCTTATCGTTTCAGAGAATATCTGGCAGTTGCATAACCGGTATATTCTGATCCAGGTAGAATCAGGCGCGCTTATAATAGATCAGCATGTTGCGCATGAAAGAATTCTCTACGAAAAAGCTATCAAGGCTTTTGCGGACAGCCCAATGCCTTCAGATGTACTCCTATTCCCTGTAAAAGTGGAGCTTTCATTTGAAGACAGACTTATTGTAAATGAAGTAAAAGAATATCTCAATAAAATAGGATTCATTTTAAGCGAATTCGGGCAGAATACCTTTATCATCGAAGAAACACCGATGGGCTTAGTGTCCGGAGATGAAAAAAAGGAACTACTCGATCTTATTGACAACTATAAACTTTACCGAAAGAATAAAATGGATTCTATGGAATCTGTAGCGGCATCGTATTCCTGCAAAAGAGCAATAAAGGCAGGTCAGAAGCTTTCTAAAGACGAGATGCTTGATCTTATCAATGAACTTTTTCAGTGCGAATTTCCTCATGTCTGTCCTCACGGGCGTCCAATTATAATCGACCTTTCGATAAGAGAACTCAATAAACGGTTCAAGAGGGAATAAAATGCCCTCTTGCGATATCTCCAAATTAAAAATACCGGTAATATGCGGGCCCACTGCCGCGGGTAAAACTTCAGTCGCGCTCAGATTAGCTGAAAAGTACGGTTATGAAATAATCTCTGCTGATTCCAGACAGATGGTCAGGGAAATGAACATCGGAACGGCAAAGCCCAACTTAGAAGAACTCAGTCGCGCTCAACATCACTTCATTGATATAATCGATCCTGACAATGAAATCTACAATTCATATGTTTATGGAAATGAAGTGCGTAACCTGCTTTCAAAGATATATTCGGAGGGAAAGAAAGCTCTCATCTGCGGCGGGAGCGGACTTTATATTCAATCAGCCGTTCACGGATTTTTTGAAGACTTGGGAATTGATGACTCTGAAAAACTTGAATACAGAAAAGAAATTGAATCAATTGAGACTGGCAAACTACATGAACAGCTGAAAATTATCGATCCCGATTATGCTCAAATCATACCTTCAACGAACAAGCAGCGAATTTACCGCGCACTGGAAGTCTATCATTTTACCGGAAGAAAAATATCGGAGCTTCATTCCGGACATCAGCCTGATCAGTTTTTCCAGCCGGTTTATCTAGGTATAAATTTTGAACGAGAGAAGCTCTACAAAGCTATAAATGACCGCGTTTTGATGATGATCGAAGCCGGACTTATCGAAGAAGTTGAAAGGCTGGCGAATAAATACGGCTCTGGTCTAAAAAGATTCAAGAAAACCATCGGTTATAAAGAAGTCATAGAATTTCTGAATGGAAATATTGATAAAGATACAATGATCGATGAAATTCAGAAGAATACGCGCCATTTCGCCAAGCGCCAGATCACTTGGTTCAAAAGGAACGAAGGTATGAACTGGTTTGATCCTGGACAGATAAATGAAATTCAATCACTTTTAATATGGTAACCCGGAAATAAAAAAACCGCAGTTTTTCTGCGGTTTTTGATGCGGGAGATGAGGGACTCGAACCCCCGACAAACTGGTTAACAGCCAGTTGCTCTACCGACTGAGCTAAGCTCCCGTCTTTGAAGAGCCGTAAATATACTAATTCCGATTTTTTTTGTCAACTGGAAATTTGCTTAAATTTCTTATTTTGAGACCCTGTCCTTAAATCCTCCCCATCCGAGTTTTTCTCTCAACAGGTCATAATAATCGCTGTCGTGGAATTTTATAAATTTAGCCTTGAATTCAGCTTTTTTTACGGTGATCTTTCCGAAGGAAGGTATTGTCAAGCTCTCCTGTCCGTCACTGGAAAGTATCATTTCGTTATAATCGCTCTCTGCGCTGATAGTGATCACCGAATCGTCAGGAACAACTATCGGTCTCATTGCGAGAGCATGGGGCGACATGGCCGTAATGACGAACGCGGGTACGCCGGGCTGAAGAATTGGACCGTGGGCAGACATATTATATGCAGTCGATCCTGTCGGAGTTGAAACTATCACACCGTCAGAAAAGTAAGTTGTAAAGAACCTGCCGTTGATATCGACAGATGCCTTAAGTATTCTTTGAGAATAGCCCCTGTCGAGCACAATATCGTTTAAAGCGCATAATTTTTTATCCTCGTAAAAAGCGTTCAGCATTATCCTCTCTTCTATAAAGTACTCCCCTTTTTCGATCATCTTTATCCTGTCGATCATATCGTCTTCTTTTACATCCGCCAGAAATCCAAGTTTGCCGTAGTTTACACCAAGAATAGGCTTTGAAAATTCTGCTGAATTTCTTGCGGTTTCGAGAAGAGATCCGTCTCCGCCCAGGACTATTATAACATCGGATTCTTTAATCAGCACCGGTTTATTTTTTACTTCAAATGATGAATCTATAGAATAGTCACTGGTTTTATTTATTGCAAATTCATACCCGGTGCTCTTCAATTCGCGGAAAAGCTTCGTTATACCCTCTTTATTATGGTCGGTCTTAAGATTGTCTATTATTCCGTATTTCATAAAATCTCCACAAAAAATATCCTGCAATTTAAAACATTTCAGACCAAAAAGAAAGTATATATATTTCATTTGGATTTAGGGCTTACTTTTGTTATATTAAGAGGTTGCAGACAAACTAAAGGCGGAGGGAGAAGGAACAATGACGGTTTATTTTAGATTTTTCACTGTTCTTCTCTTATCTGTAAATGCATGGACTCAGTATCCTTTCCCTTCCGAAATAATTTTTGCCGATCATAAAGTTCCTCTTGAAAAGTATGATGTAAAAGAAAGGCTTACCAAAACCTTCAACACATTCACTTTAGACAGAAGAGGTTTCATGCAGAATCTGATCGATAAAGAGCATAATTATTTACCTTTGGCAAAAGAAGTTCTTAAACAATGGGAAGTTCATGAAGACTTCGCCTATATTATGCCTGTCGAGTCTGAATTCGATCCGAGAGCATACTCTCAGGCTAAAGCCTCGGGGCTGTGGCAGCTTATGCCTGCAACCGCAAAAATGTACGGTCTCAGAGTCGATGATTTTGCCGACGACAGAAATCTTCTTGACAGATCAACTAAAGCTGCCGCCGAACATCTTAACATGCTGTCGCAGGTATTAAAAAAAGATCCTTTTTTTATGATCGCGGCTTACAATAACGGCGATTCAAATGTCAGAAATATGATGACGGCTCAGAAAGTTTCTGATTTCTGGGAAGCGCGATCCAATGCGGAAACTGAATTCTATGTCGAGAAGGTCATTATTTATAAACTTCTTATGTCAGATCCTGAAAAATACGGCTTTACAAAACCTTCTGCAAAAGAAACCCGAAGTTATGAACTGTGCACCATCAGTATGGGATCGAACAATCTTTATTTTTCAGAGATATGCAGTATCCTCGGTATCACCTACAGAGAGCTTTACAAAGCAAATCCTCATATAAAATTCGGTTCGTATAAATCCGGCGGATATATAAGCAAATACACATCGATTGAACTGATGATTCCAGAAAAATCATCCCCGAAACTGATATCTGAACTGCGTAAAAGAAATTTCTTGTCAGGATCGCCTGAAAGCTCAGTCGTTAGCTCAAAAAAGAATTCGGGAGGGATCACAGAAGATGTTTATGAGATCAGGTACAATGAAAATATCGAAAGTATCGCTTTCAAATACGGCGTTGACTGGAAAGAGATAGCTGAATTGAACAACCTTAAGATAATTAAACTTTCTTCAGGCATTGAAACCGCTGAACTAAACAGAGGCATGACGATAAGGATACTTCATTGATGGGTATTTCAAAAGAAATAACCGGCAGACTGTATGATGCCGCGATCAAAACCAGACTGAATTCCTGCTCACCATATTCTGAATTCAAAGTAGGAGCTGCAATTATTACCGGCGACGGTAAAATATATACCGGCTGCAATATCGAGTCATCATCCTACGGTCTTACCATGTGCGCGGAAAGAAACGCTCTTTCTACAGCTTTGTGTGCAGGCGAAAGAGATTTTTCTGCTATTCTCGTAGTCGCTGATACTGAAAAACCTGTATCACCGTGCGGGGCATGCAGACAGCTTATTTATGACTACTCACCGGATGTGACTGTTATAATGTCAAATCTAAAAAAAGAAACATTGGAAATGAATATAAAAGATATGTTAAAGTATCCTTTCGGTCCCGTGTAAAAGTTAAAAAAGGAGAATTTATGTTTGAAGATCTTAAATGGCTGATAGAACTCCAGAAAATTGATAATCAGATCTACCAGCTGACAAGCGAAGAAAGAAACACTGACAGCATGATAACGCGCATGAAACATGAGATAGAGGAGCTTACCCTTAACAGGGTCAAGATTATTAGAAAACAAAGAGAGCACATTGAGGATAAAGAGGCATATACGGTCGATATATTAGACCATAAAAGAATTCTCGATCAGAAACAGATCGATCTTGATAATGACAAAAAAACCAAAAAGGAACATATAAAAAGAGAAGTGAAAAAACTTGAAAAGGCGGTCGAAGTATTCGAGGAAAGAGTAGCTGAACTGACAACAGAGATAAAGCGGCAGGAAGATGAGATACACGATATTGACAAAAATGTAATAAAGATCGAAAAAAAGATCAAGACAGAAGATAAAAGCAAGAAAGTTATGTCAAAAGACAGTGCAAAAGCTCTGGAAAAACTGATCAAAAAAAAGGAAAAGGTGGAGAAATCTATCAGGACACCTTTTCTTAACCATTATAACAGGATCATGAGGATCCGAAACGGGATCGCAATAACTTTCGTTACAGAAGAAGGACTGTGTAACGGTTGTAAGATACACATACCATACCAGCTTCAGCAGAAAGTAAAGCTGAAAGACGATTATAATATTTGTGAAGGCTGTGGAAGGATCCTTGTTGATGTTGACATGTTAAAAAAATGATTAAAGAGACCGTGTCTGGAAACAATTCATTAACCGGATACAGGTTCGGCGATCTTAACCGGAAGATCCTCGGCCTCGGCGGAAAAAAATACACTGCCGGACAGATCTGGAACTGGCTTTACAGAAAGAAAGTTTTTAATATTGACGAAATGACTGATATTCCGGCAGATTTCAGGTCACTTCTGAGAAAAAATTTTACATTAAGCCTGCCGGTTATAGAGAAATCTGAAAAAAGCTCAGACGGAACAGCCAAACTGCTTCTGAAGCTATATGACGGAAATTTCATTGAATGTGTAATCATTCCCGAAAAAGACAGAAATACACTATGCGTATCATCTCAAGCCGGATGCAGGTTCAACTGCTCATTCTGCTCTACCGGAAAGCAGGGTTTCAAAAGGAACCTCGCTGCGGATGAAATTGTAGGGCAGGTACTGGTATCTTCCTCATTCTCTGCTAACAGAATAACAAATGTAGTTTATATGGGAATGGGTGAGCCATTTGACAATTATGACGAAGTTATAAAAAGCGCAGATATCCTGTCTGACGACTCAGGTCTCGCGATCGGTACAAGAAAGATAACTATTTCAACTTTCGGCCATACCGACAATATAATAAGATTCACCGATGAAGATATAAGATATAAGCTTGCTGTATCGCTGCATAACCCCTTTGATGATGAACGGGAAAAGATCATGCCGGCCAATAAAAAATACAGCCTTAAAGATCTTTTTGAATCACTAAAAAGATATACAGACCGGTCTAACCGTAAAGTAGTATTCGAGTATATTCTGATGAAAAATTTCAATGATACAGAAAGGCATGCCGCCGAGTTGATAAGACTTCTAAACAAACTGCCCAGCAAACTTAACCTGATAAAATATCACGCTCAGAAGGGCGGAAGTGATTTCACTCCGGTGGAAGAGCCCTCAGCTATGAAATTCTATAATTTTTTCAAAAATGCAGGTTTCCCCGTCGTATTCAGGACTAGCAGGGGTGAAGATATCTCTGCCGCATGCGGCCAGCTTACAGCAAAAACATTAACCGAGAAATGAATTGAAAAAGTTCACATTAACACTATTGCTGGTACTTCTATCATACGCATCCGGAGTTTCCCAAAATGATAGCATATATGTATCTTACTTGGATTTCAGCACATACAGAATTCTTCGAGGAGGATTTAATTTTAGTAATACCGATTCTTTGAGCGATTTCAGTCTGGCAGGATCAAATTCAAGAACAAGTTATGAGAAATACTCAAAAAACGACATTGGCATAGAAGGAGATTTTTCCATAAGACATGGCAATTTCCGCTTCGGAGGACTGGTGTCGAATAATTACATTGCGAACAGTTCTCTTACCCGACCTACTGCAAACAACATAACTATTATGCCTCTTGCCGGATACGCATCAAATGGCTTTGAATTGGAAATGGCTGCCGGCTATATGAGCAAAGTTGACGAGACCGCCGATAAGCGTGGCGAGGGAATTGCGGTTAAAGGAAGATATATTCTCGACGAAACTTTAAGCGACCTTAATGCAGGATCAACACTGAAAATAGACAACCTTGACAGAGACATGAACTATAACAGCAGTTCTCAGATAAACTACATAAGAACATTCGAAGGTGATTTCGGTAATTTTACCTTAACCGGTACAGGCGATCTGCACCAGTATCATTTCTCGGATTATACACAAAATGAATTCAGGATCAAAAGATATGAATACGATCTTGAAACGGGATTTGTGTATATCGCTTCAGATAAAATCAGGAACATTTCATCTTTGGGGTTTTATGCGCGAAATAAAGATTCATATAAAAACAATTCTCTTCTGAGCTTCAATTCGAATTCAGATCTGAGTATCTCGGATGAATTGATCTTCGACAACAAAAGGGTCACTTCCTCGCTAAAATTAGATTTCGATACCGGCAGCGATAAGTATTCACTTGATTATGAAGAAAATGACAAATCTCTTTCTTTCTACAATATCTCATTAAGCTCTCAAACCAATTATAATATCCGAAGTTACGTATTCGGACTGTTCGGAAAGTATTTCAAGCATGAATATAAATCGCTTTCAAATTCAAACCTAGAGGACAGGGATATTTTGAAAATGATCATAAGGCCCGATGTAAGTTTTAGCTCTGACAGAAAATTTAGTATAGTACAATCATTCCCCATGGAGTATTACAGACTGATAAATATATCATCCCAAAGAAGCGGAAGTAACTATATAGACAGGGTTGTAAACTCGGTTACTGACATCAGAAGCGTATTCACTGAAGAGCTCTACATGACAGGCAAAATCCATTTGAGATCATATTACCGGTCTTATGATTACGACAGAACATTCAGCAACAGTTTCGTAATAAAGAATTATTCTTTTGGAGATACCGTATCTTATAAATTTACACCTGTTTTTTCTGCAAAATTCTCTGGCCGATATATTTATGAAGAAACAGGCAATTTTAATATCGATGCTTTTACTGAAAACCCGCTGACATACAAAGATCATTACTACATGTCCCTTGCCCTACTTTTCGGACCGGTAAAAAGCTTTAGATTTTCTGCAGAATATTACTTTTATGAGATCGACAGCTATAATTTTAACCAGGAGGACTTTAATAAAGATGAACTTACAAGAGTTTACATATCCCACGGGCCTAAATTGGGAATAAATTATTCGGTTAAGAATTTCATTTTATTTTCAGGACTTGAGATAGACAATTACCGTTCAGAAGACAGTCTTTTGAGATTCAGAATTGAAAGCACCGTAAGTTTTGATCCGTGACGAGAAGACCGGCTATTTCTCTATTATATTCTCATAATTTATAAATTACAGCTATGACTGATTTTGATGCGATCGAAGAACTAGAACATTTTTTTGCGCGGAAATTTAAGGCGAAATAAAATTATGAATGATGGAGCTTAGACAGAGGTAAGCGACTTGATAAATCGAGATAGCGACGCTGAAGAACAGGAAAGTATTCTTATTTTTTGCGCAGGATTACAAGGAGAGGTATAATTACGAATGATGGAGTTTAGACAGACCTAAGCGACATTATGAGTAATATATATCGACGCAGAAATTCAAAGCAAAAAAAAGAATAAAAAAAATGCCGGCAACGCCCTACTCTCCCACGATTAAACGCAGTACCATCGGC
>CALMWI010000170.1 GCA_937873545.1 uncultured bacterium
CGAAGCCTGAACTTTACTCGTATTCATGCATCACAGCAATAAGTCCGTATCCGCAATGGGGTGATATAAGATATTACAAGTTCACCCTTCATAACCAGACTCTTGCTGAAATGAAATATATCGCCGTTACTGCAAAAGATTTCGGAGCTCCGAAAATGGGCGTACCCGCGATCAAGTCCAGCCCTGAATCCAACGCAACAGCAACAGTTACATCTACGCTTACAACAACAAACGATGTAGTTGTTGTTCCTAATCCGTATCGCGGCGATGTAAAATATACTGAGATGGGCTGGGAGAACATTGACGGTAATTACACTTATGCCGAAGAATATCGTAAGATAGCGTTCCTGAACATACCTGAACGCTGCGTGATCAGGATCTACACGCTTGCAGGCGATCTTGTTAAGGTTATACCGCACAACGGTAATTCAGATTCTGATGCGCCCTACTGGTACGGAAAGAACGGTGCATACTGGAACCTGATCAACGATAATCAGCAGGCTGTTTACTCAGGTATTTACCTGTTCAGCGTTCAGGATGTTGATAATAAGAAGGATGACTTCGTAGGCAAGTTCGTGATAATTAAGTGATTATTTATTTAAATTGATTTGAAAGCTTTATTTTTGTATATTGAAAGTGAATATGGAGAAACTTTATGAAAAAACTTAAAATATACCTTGATAATTGTTGTTTCAACAGACCTTATGACGATCAAAGTTTTTTGAGTATTTACCTTGAAACTCAGGCAAAACTTGCAATACAGCAATTAGTTAGAGAGGGTGAAATATTACTTGTATGGTCTTTTATGCTGGATTATGAGAATCGAGAACCCGGACCAGGCTATAAAAGAAGAAATAAAAACATGGAAATCTTTGTCAGCAACTAAGGTAAACAAAACTGATTCGATTGTTGAAGAAGCTCACCTAATAAACAAATACGGATTCAGCAAAAAAGATTCGCTGCATCTGGCTGCTGCGAAGAATTCGTGCGCAGACTATTTCATCACTGTTGACAAGGGGATCTTGAAAGGAGCAAAACTATACGGGGACCCGAAAATAATAGATCCGATAGAGTTTATTGCGAAAATGGAGGATTAAATGAAAACTGATACAATGATAAAGCAGGAAGGATTTCAGGCTCTTAAATCTAAGCTGGACACAGTAGAAGTAGAAAGATTTATTGTTCTTATTAACCGTGAAAAGTTTGATTATACTAAATGGCGTAAAAATCTTTTTGAAAATATGACAATTGACGAGATAGCTGACAAAGCCGGAAAATATTCTGAGAATCAATAAATGAAAAAATTATTCTTAAAGAAGTCAGCAGGTATAAATAACTTGTTGCAAAAAATGCAACAACTGGAAAAATTTCACTTTGTCGGCAAGTATGTGATCATTAAATAAAAAAGGCAGGTTTTGACCTGCCTTTTCTTTATAACTTAAATCTTTAGCTGCACTTTGAATATCCGCAGGTCGGACAGGTCATACAGCCTTCCTGCATTGACATATTGCCGTTGCATTTCGGGCAGATGACTCCCCTCTTCGCAGTTGAAGATTTCGGCTGTTCTTTTATAGGGTCAGCCTTGCCTTCGCTTTTATTCTGATCCAGATAATATTTTTTCAGCACTTTTCCGATCGCATCGGGCGTGGAAAGTATCTGCTCGCCGTTATGCCATACCGGTGTCGGGCTTCCTATGCCTATCAGCTGCTTAATGATCACATTCAGATCGATGTCGGACCTTAATGCCAGCGACACCATCCTGCTTATAGCCTCGCTCTGCGCAGCCGCGTTCCCGCCCGCTTTTCCGATAGATGCGAAAAGCTCGAAAGGTCTGCCGTCAAGCGTGTTCACCGTAACGTACATAATGCCTTCGCCGGTATTGACCTTATAGGTCTTCCCTTCCATGATGTCCGGCCTTACTTTAGGCTTATGCATATCTTCCTGCTCCTCCGCTTTTCTGTCCTCATTGGTCTTTGTGCCTGTGTTCATAACCTGATACGGACGGCAGCCGTCTCTGTAAACGGTAATTCCCTTGCAGGCTGAATCGAACGCCTGGATATATGCGTTCTTAATATCTTCTTCCGTGGCTGTATTGTCAAAATTGATCGTCTTTGAGATCGAGCTGTCAACATATTCCTGGAAAGCGGACTGCATAGCCACATGGTAGTAAGGGTGGATCTCCTGCGCCGTCACGAACACTTTTCTGATGTCTTCAGGTATTTCTTTGATATCCGACAGTTTTCCGGTCTGAGATATTCTCTCCATAAGCTCTTCAGAATATATCCCTCTCGCTTTAAGGGTTTCTTCAAGGATAGGGTTAACATAAAGAAGTTTTTTATCGTCCATAACCTGTTTTACATAAACGAGCGCAAAGTTCGGTTCAATACCGCCTGAAGCTTCGGCAAGCATTCCGATAGTGCCTGTAGGAGCTACGGTAGTCACATTTGAATTTCTCATCGGGAAAGTATAGACCGACTTGTCAATATTGGGGAACGAACCTCTCTCCTCAGCAAGTTTTCTGGAGGCTTCCTGAGCGTTGGAGTGAATATATGCCATCAGCTTTTTACCGAAAGTAACGCCTTCATCGCTGTCGTAGGGAATGCCCATTTTATAAAGAAGATCGGCGAAACCCATCACGCCCAGGCCGATATTCCTGTTCGCTCTGGCCATTTCATGAAGTTTTTTAAGCGGATATTTTCCGACTTCGATGACATTATCGAGGAACAGAACGCTGTCATTAATGACCTCTTTCAGCCTTTCCCAGTCTAAAGTGTTTTCATCTTCCATATAGAAATTGCAGACATTGATCGAACCGAGGTTGCAGCTTCCGTAAGGCAGCAGAGGCTGTTCGCCGCACGGATTTGTAGCGGCTATTTTTCCTACTCCCGGCAGAGTGTTCTTCGCATTCACTTTGTCAATAAAGATAAGTCCGGGCTCTCCGGTTGACCATGCGTGGTGAACGATCGAATCCATTACTTTTTTTGCGCTTGCTGCTCCTACCGGCTTTTCCTTATGATAAAGTATATAGTCCGTTCCGGCCTTGTAGGCTTTCATAAAATCATCTGTGACCGCTACGGAAATATTGAAGTTGGTAAATTTCGAAGTGTCTTCCTTGCATTTAATGAAGTTCATGATCTCCGGATGATCCACTCTCATGATCCCCATGTTAGCGCCGCGTCTGACCCCGCCCTGCTTGATAGTTTCGGTCGCAGCGTTAAATACCGACATGAACGATATCGGTCCGCTCGCGGTACCCGCTGTTGACTGAACATTCGAGCCTGAAGGTCTTAAATTGCTGAAATCAAATCCCGTGCCTCCGCCCGATTTATGGATCAGCGCAGCTTCCTTTACCGCATTGAAAATGCCTTCCATGGAATCTTCGACAGGCAGAACGAAACAGGCGCTCAGGTTCGGAAGCTCCCTGCCCGCATTCATTAATGTGGGCGAGTTCGGCATAAAGTCCTTGTTAGCCATCAGCGCATAGAACCTGTCCTCTACATCCATCACTTCTTCATCGGTGATGTTCGGATTGGCGGTCCTGCTCCCGTCTGCTATAGCTTTCGCGACCCTTATAAAAAGATCGCGCGGGGTTTCTTTAGGTTTTTTTGTATCAAGATCCTTAATAAGGTATCTTTTTTCCAGGATGACCAGCGCGTTATCAGAAAATTCGATTTCGGGGAATCTGTCGTCGGGATTTTGGGATTTTTCCAAAGATCTGGTCATTTTTTTAGTTTTTTCGGTCATAAATTCTTCTCCGGTAGGGTTTCAATTCGATAGTATTTTTTCTGTTTTTGTGACAGTGTTTCAATATAACTATTTTTAAAATCCCTTGTCAAGTAATTTTTATTAAAAAACACAACATATTGTGGTTTTTGATATTTTAGAACACTATATAATGTGGTTTATGCTTGTTTTTTGAATTCGATAACTGCTGCCGCTCCGTAACGCACATCTCATAAATTTCTAATAATTGGGAATTTAGATAATAGAAAAAGTTTATAAACCTGCATAGTGAAAAATGGGAAAAAACATGTTCTTGTAAATAATGCATTATATCCTTATCTTTAGGTCTTTCTAAAACGGGAGGACTATATGAATCACGATAAGATCTTAATACTGGATTTCGGAAGCCAGTACAACCAGCTTATAGCACGCAGGATAAGGGAAAATAATGTTTACTGCGAACTGAGACCTTTTTTTACTCCCATTGAAGAAATAAAGAAATTCAATCCTAAAGGAATAATTTTTTCCGGCGGACCGAATTCAGTTTACGCATTGAACTCTCCTGATGTTCCTGATGAGATTTTCAGATCGGGCATTCCAATACTCGGCATCTGCTACGGTATGCAGCTTATCACTAAAAAACTGGGCGGAAAAGTTGAGAGAAGTTCCGAGCAGGAATTCGGCTTTGCGGAAGTTAAGATAACCGCTGACGATACCATTTTTTCAGGTGTGGTGAAACCGAAAAAGAACTGGAAAGTATGGATGAGCCACGGTGATAAAGTTGTGAAGATACCCAAAGGTTTTGAGAGCATCGGACACAGCGACAACACGCCGGCGGCTATAATCGTGAATAAAAAAGACCGTTTTTACGGAGTTCAGTTCCATCCCGAAGTTAATCATACGGAGAACGGCGGGATATTTTTAGATAATTTCGTTAAAAAGATCTGCGGATGCAAAGGCGACTGGACGGCTTCCAATTTCATCAAAGAAAGCGTAGAAAAGATAAAAAATACCGTCGGAGACAAGAAAGTCGTGCTCGGGTTTTCCGGCGGAGTGGATTCGTCTGTAGCGGCGCTGCTGCTTCATAAAGCCATTGGAAAGAATCTGATAAATATATTTGTGGACAACGGCCTCTTGAGGCTGAACGAGCGCGAAAAAGTGGTAAAAACATTCAAAGAAAAGCTCGGCCTGAATCTGATCGTAGCTGATGCATCGGATAAGTTTCTGACTGAACTTAAAGGCGTCAAAGATCCGGAAAAGAAAAGAAAGATGATCGGTCATTGCTTTATTGAAGTTTTTCAGGCTGAGATAGACAAGATCAAAAAGAAAGAGGGAAAAACCGTCGAATATCTTGCGCAGGGAACGATATATCCGGATGTGATCGAATCGGTGAGCGCAAAAGGCGGACCTTCGGCTACTATAAAATCCCACCATAATGTGGGCGGGCTTCCGAAGGAAATGAAGCTGAAAATAGTCGAACCGCTGAGAGACCTTTTCAAAGACGAAGTCAGGCGGGTGGGCCGCGAGCTCGGGCTTCATGACAACATTGTTCAGAGGCATCCGTTCCCGGGTCCCGGACTCGGAGTCAGGGTCATCGGAAATATAACGAAAAAGAAATGCGACATTTTAAGACACGCTGACGACATTTATATTGAAGAAATAATCAGAGAAGGTATTTATAACGAGATCGGACAGGCCTTCGCCGTGTTTTTGCCGGTAAAAACGGTCGGAGTAATGGGCGATGAAAGAACTTACGACAATGTGATCGCTCTAAGGGCTGTCAGAACGATAGATTTTATGACCGCGGACTGCTACCCTTTTACGCACGAATTCCTTTCGAGAGTTTCAACAAGGATCATCAACGAGGTCAGAGGCGTCAACAGAGTCGTTTACGACATAAGCTCCAAACCTCCGGCAACAATAGAATGGGAATAAATTTCAATTATTTTTCTGTTGATTTATTCGCTTAAAGAATTTATTATACTTATCTAAGTTAAAAGGAAAGTCCTGATAATATGGCAGATGTAAAAAAAATACTTGTGGTCGATGACGAAGCGATCATGCGTGATCTTCTC
>CALMWI010000171.1 GCA_937873545.1 uncultured bacterium
ATAGCCATCTGGATAATTATGGATCTTGATCTTGTTTACAGATTCTTACTAAGTCTGTATTTCTTTAAAAAACGCAGGATCTACGACCAGAAAGCGCTTGTGTGAAGAAACAAATCATTTCAAAATGGGAACAGTTCCGCAATACTTTTAGCTAATTCCTTAGATGTAAACGGTTTCTGAATAAATCCGTTAGCGCCCTGATCAAGCAGTTTTTGTGCTTCACCGGTAATACTGTATCCGGAAGACAGCAATATTTTAGCTTCAGGATTTATATCTCTCAATAATCTGAAAGTTTCAGCTCCGTTAAGCAGCGGCATTACCATATCAAGTATGACAAGCTCAATTTCTTTCCAGTTATTCTTATAAAAATCAACTGCCTCTCTGCCGTTTCTGCATACACAAACTAAATGACCGCTCATTTCAAGCATTTCTTTTCCGATAGCGCAGACAATGTCTTCATCATCTACTAAAAGTAATCTTAATTTTTTGTTGAAATTTACGGCTTCTGTGTTTTGATCCTTAATAACTCGGCATTCCGTAGAGGCAAGGGGCAGACATACCTTAAAAGTCGTACCTTCTCCGATTTTACTGAAGACATCTATTACCCCCTTATGGTTCTTTACTGTTCCGTAAACAGCCGCCAGTCCCATACCTGTTCCTTTTCCAAATTCTTTTGTTGTAAAAAAAGGTTCGAAGATCCTTTTCTGTGTTTCCTCTGTCATGCCTGTACCTGTATCTGTTACGCTTACTTCGATATATTTGCCCGGTATTAACTTATCTCCTTTTACACTGCTGAACATATCATCTGATTCAACTATCTTCGTTTCAAATGTCAGTACACCTCCTTGGGGCATTGCGTCACGGGCATTGATCGCAAGGTTGAGAAGAGCGTTCTGAAGCTGTGTAGGATCCCCGCTGGTATAAGAAGGATTTGCTTTAAATATCTGCTGTAAACTTATCTTTTTATCGATACTGCGCTGCAGCAGAGAGATAACTTCCATGATCGTACGGTGAATATCGACCTTTACCGAAAGGTATTTTCCTTTTCTTGCGAATGCCAGCAGCTGATTTGTAAGATATGCCGAGTGCCTTGATGCAGTAAGAATATTTTCAACATAGTGCCCCAGCCTTTGATCGTCGCATAATTCATACCTCAGCAGGTCGGCGAACCCGATAATACCAGTCAGCTGATTGTTAAAATCATGGGCTATACCTCCAGCCAGCTGACCTATGGCCTGAAGTTTTTCCGACTGAAAAAGACGGCTTTCCAGCTGTCTTTTTTCTTCTTCATTTTTTTTCCGCTCTGTAATATCATAAAAACATACCTGGATAGCTTCTTTTCCGGTTTCTTCGTCTATAAAAAGATAACTGTTATGAATTCCCCATTTTTCATTGCCTTTTAAAGTCCTGATGCCGTATTCCAATCTGAACACGCTTTTTTTTGCTCTGATCTCTTCCCTGAGCCTGCCTTTTGCGCCTGTGTATATGAATAAAGATTCAATATTTTTTCCTATCAGCGACTCCGGACTCTCAAAAGTACCTTCCAGCTCAAAAAAATCAAAAGTTTCACGATCCATATAAAGGATAGTGCCGTCAAACATGTAAGAGTAAAAACCGAGTCTGGCTAATTTGATACCTTCTGCAATTCTTTTTTCTATGTTTTTAGTCATCTTCTATTTCTCCTTGATATGACTTAAGTCCCTTTCATTTTTTTAATGTCTTAGGTTCAAATCTCTTTTCCGTTTTCCATAAAGAACCGATCTCTTCAAGAGAATCCCAGAATCCGATGGTTAGACCTGCCTGATAGGCAGCTCCCAGAACGGTCGCTTCTTTTACCACGGGTCTTTCTACTGAAACACCTAGAATTTCTGCCTGGCACCGGCACAGATGATCACTTGCCGAGATTCCTCCGTCAATTCGTAACGTTTTAACCTTTTGT
>CALMWI010000172.1 GCA_937873545.1 uncultured bacterium
CTTGGCGAAGGAACAGCTTACTTATTTCAAAACATGGCCAACTACCTTACTGAAACAGTAAAAACTCCTGTCGAACATATGGTAAAGCAAAAGGAGAAAAATGTTAGAGGTTCTCAAAGTACCCTAGAAGCAATACAATCTCATGAAGGGCTCAAAGACTATGTAAATGACAGTAAAGCAGTTCCTGCAGCACAGCCTAAAGATCCAAAACAACCGGAAAATAAATCCGGAGAAGTAAATAAATAATATCAAACCGGTATTTCAAACCCGAATACGCTTCCCTTCCGGTAAATGCTTTCTACGAAGACCTTTCCTTTATGTTTTTCAATGAATTCTCTGCATAATAAAAGCCCGATCCCTGTGCCCTTTTCATTTGCGGTTCCGATAGTTGTAAAGTGCCTGTCTATAACAAAAAGTTTCGGTATATCTTTTTTTCTGATACCGACTCCGTTATCCGTAACTTTAAAAATGAACTTTCCTTCTTTAACCTCTCCAGTCACCGATATTTTACCGCCGTTTTTCGTGAACTTTATTGCATTTGCCAAAAAGTTTCTAATTACTGTCTTTATCATATTCTTATCTGCCGAAATAGATATTACAGGATCGACTTTGAATTCTAATTTTATGCTCTTTAAATCCGCATTCGGCTTAGAAAGTTCAACGCAGCTTTCAAGGATCTCTTTGAAAATAAATTTTTCCGGAATGAATTGCCTTAACCCGCTTTGCGACCTTGACCATTCAAGCAGGTTTTCCAACAGCTTAAGAAGGTGTTTTGTAGAAAGGTTTATAGTATTAATGTACTCTTTTTGTTTTTTTATTGTTAACTCATCAAAATAGGTTGAAAGAAGTTCCGAAGTAGTATAAAGGATAGAAAATGGATTCTTCAGGTCGTGCGCCACAATATTGAAAAACTTATCTTTTGCAGAATTTGATCTTTGAAGTTCAGATTTAGATCTTTTCAGTTCTTTATTTATTTTTACAAGTTCGATATTTTTTAATCTGTATATCTCATTTTCTTTATCTTTTTTATCATTTTCGTATCTGGCGGATATATTACCCAGCTCCTGCTGCTTCTGAAAATTAAGCAGTTCCTCGTTTGTCTTCGAATACATCACATAATAAGCCAGAGCTTTTCTGAAGTTGTTACGCTTGCCGTATATCTCTGATAAAAGTCTATATGAATCCCTGAGTTTGTCTTTAAGATTCAAGGATTTTGAAAGGTCATGCGATCTTTTTATATATACGAGAGCTTCTTCGTATTTTCCGACCTGAATGAAAAGACTGCTTATATTTCTGTATATTCCGGTTACAGCTTTCTGTTCGCCAAGTTCCTCGTAAATTCTTTTAGCTTCGGTAAGATATCTGCCTGACTCCTCGTACTTTTTCTGTTTAAGATAGATCATACCGAGATTTTCAAGCGACTGGCCCAGACCTGATTGAATATTAAGCTCCCTTTTCATCATAATAGATTCAGAGAAATACTCAATAGCTTTTTCGAAATCGTTCATTTTATCATAAATTCTTCCAAGTTCATTATATGACGATGCGATCCCTCTTGCGTCATTAATTCCTTTTCTCAGCTCCAGTGCTTTTTCGGCGTACTCGAGTGCTTTTTCAAGATTGAAAAGTCTTGAAAATATCATACTTATATTGTTTAGAGTGTTCGCAAGTATCGCCTTGTTGCTGTTCTGCTCTTTTATCTTTAATGCTTTGAACTGACATTCTAGAGCTTCTGTGAAAAGAGACATTTCAAAATAGATCAGCCCGAGATTATTGTATATCAGACCCTGACTCTCTACATTGCCTGCTTCTTCAAAAAGCCTTAGCGCTTTTATTCCGTTTTCAAGAGCATCAGGGTAATTGCCTTTGTGAAGATATGCTAAACACAAATTATTCAGACAGGATGCTACTGCTTCTTTTTTTTCTTTTCTTTCCTCTCTTATATGAAGTGATTCCTTCACGAATTTTATTGCATTATCATAATCTGACTGATAATAATAATTTACACCTATCTTATTCAGGGTTTCAGAAATACCTTTCCAGAACTCAAGTTCTTTTCTGATATCTAAAGCTTTCTCGTAATAAGAAAGACCTTCTTTTGTCCTTGACGACTTTGTAAGAACATCTCCCAAAGAATCACAAAGAAATGAAACTACCCTTTTATTTTTTTCAGGAGTAAGAGAAAGAGCTTTACTGAAACTGTCCTCTGCCTTATCGATCTTGAACTGCTTAAGATATATAGTACCAAGCGTTTTGTATATAAGTGAGAGTTTAGAATTATTCTTCCTGCCCAAAGCTAAGGCAAGAGCTTTCAAAAGATAACTCTCAGCCTCGTCGTATTTTTTCGACTCGCAGTATAAGCTGCCGAGATTTGTTAGCGCATTCAGCCTGGTTTCTGCATGGCTGTCTTTCAGTTCTGAACGGTACTTTTTTTCCAGTTCCTTTACCGGAACATGGTTGAAAACAACAGAATCTTGTTTGTTATCTGCCATAACTTTATTTCTTTACATTTTTATTACATCTAGTCAATTTCATCTGACCTTACAACGCAGTTCTTACCTTTGTATTTTCCGTGATACAAAGCCTCATCAGCTTTACTTATGCAATAATCTATATCCATTATTGAATCAAAAACATTGACTCCGAAAGTCATAGTGATATTTAACTTGACATCCCTGTAATAAAATGTTTCGCTTTCTATCTTCTTTCTGATTTTCTCTGCTACCAGAGTCCCGCCTTCAAGATCTGTTTTAGGCATCAGAAATATAAATTCCTCTCCGCCCCATCTTCCTATGCAGTCCTGTTTCCTGAGTACCGATTTCATCAAATTGGCAAGATTTACAAGAACAAAATCCCCGCAGTCATGACCATAGCTGTCGTTAAAAGTTTTGAAGTTGTCAATATCAGAGATCACAATTATAAACTTCTCGCCGCTGCGTTCATACTTTAGTGCTTCATATTTGATCTTGTCCAGAATATCCCTTCTGTTTGACAATCTTGTAAGCGGATCCGTTCTTGCAAGAAGATCCAGTTTCGTGTATGCTTCCGTAAGTTCTTTATTCTTCTTCTTTATAATATCATTAGCTTTCTGAAGGTCTTTTATGTATTTCGCCATTTCAACATTCTTCAGCCTGTATATTTCAGCTTCCTTCTCCTTCTGCTCGGCGATATACTTTGATTGTATCTCAGCTATCTTGCCGGACAGTTCTCCGTAAATCGAATCTTTCAGATCTGCATATTGTTTGTAGTAGTTATATGCGTTCTTGTAATCTTTCTTTTCGTTATAAAGTTCCGATAAGATCTGGTTACTTTCCTGAACAACATTCCTTGCATTTAATTTCCTGCCCTCGTTCATTGCGGTTTTCAATAATTCTTCAGCCTCGTTGAATTTTTTCATCTGAAGATATGTTCTCGCGCATTCATTGGAAGCGTTTGCATGATTATAAGCAAGCCCCAATTCCTCCGATATCTTTATAGCTTTTTCAAAACTTTCTTTTGCCAGTTCAAGCTCGCCTTTTTCTCTATGGATTATTCCGATGTTATTATATACGGAAGATCTGAGCTTTTCTTCTCCGCCTTTGTCGTACAGCCTGATAGAGTCATAATAATATTCAAGAGCCTTAGGATAATCCTTAATCATGGAATACATATTGCCGATATTGTTATATGATTTCGCGATCGCAATATCGTCTTTAAGCTCAAGCCTGATACTTAGGGATTTCTGATAATAATCAAGAGCATTATTATAGTTTTTTAACTGAAAATAAATATTCCCGACAGTATTTAGAGAGTCAGAAATTCCTTTTTTATCATGGATCTCTTCTCTGATCTTAAGTGATTTTAGATAGAATTCCAAAGCCTGGTCATAATTATTCAGCCTGAACGATACTTCTCCGATATTATTTAATAATTCTGCTCTTTTTTTATCGTTTTTCATCGATTTTGAAAGCTCAAGTCCCGTCTGATAATATGTCATAGCCTTATCATATTCATTTGTCTGCCTGTAGAGATCGCCAAGCCGAATGTAAATTTCAGCCTTCTTCGGGTTGCCTTTAACATGCTGAAGCAGATCTAAAGTTTCAAGCGCGTAATCTATGCTTTTCTGAACAGATATCTTTTCATATACTTCCGATAGCTGATTTAATATCTTATATTTTTCTTTGCCGGTTGTCTTATAAAGAACTTCTTCAAGCTCTCTGACCTGCTTCATAGAACCTCCGATGTTTCCGCATAATAAAATGGTTTATTTATTCTTTCCCAAAAACCACTTCTCCGATTGTTTTAAAGCTTCTTTTGTAATAGAGTATTGACTATCGATCTCTTTATAAACTATCTCAAAGCCTTTTTCCTCCAGTTTGCTTTTGATCTTCAGTGGTTTTTCCTGATCTATATATGTGTCTTTTATGCTGTTCACTATGTAAAACCTGAGTCCTTTGGCTTCATCAAAAGCTTTATCCGACAGCTTCGCTATATCATATTCCGTACCGAATGCCACCACGCCTTTGATCAGCCCGGGATTGTTGAACGCTATGTCAAATGCGACGGAATTCCCCTGATGGAGTCCCAGCAAATAAATATCTTTAATTTTGTACTGATGTTTCAAATGTGATATCAGATTAACGATATAATCTTCGCTTAATTTCTCAGATTTTAATATCGTTGGATTGTCGATCTCGTCAATATTCCATCTGAATTCGTCGGCAAGTCCGAACGGAACACTGTATGGAGCTTGAGGAACCACATAGATAAACTCAGGAATGTCAAAATGCTTCCAGATTTTTACCATTTCGTTCTGGTTGCTTGAATGAGCGTGAAGTCCGATCACGGCGGTATATTCTTTATCCGGAAAAAACGCAAGCGGTTTAGCTATACGGCATTTTAACAGTGTTTTTGATTCAAAAATTATGTTTTCGCCAAGATTTTTAATTATCTGACCGATACTGTCTATTGCTGTATCAAACACTTTCGTTCCCCTGACCTTTTCGAAGTCCGTGTCTTTCTGAAGATAATTGTAATCTACAAAACCGAGTTCAATAGCTTTGTAAAGAAACTTGGAAGCCATTTCTGAATTACCCATCAAACCGTATGTACAGGCAAGATTATAGGTCGCAACAATATCATAAACATTATGACTTAAAAGAAATAGGTAATACTGGGCGGCTTTTTTATAATCCTTATCCCAATAAGCCTGATCTGCCTTGATCATATAATCCCTGATCTTCACATCGAGATACTCGTTGACCTTAGGGTCTAGCGGGTCAATTTTCTCCGGACTTGACCAGTCTTTCACGGAAACAACTACTTGTTTAGTGCTTTCTTTTTCCTTGTTTACGCAGGAAACAATAAGGATCACAAGTATCAATACTATTACACTCCTTGACTTCATAGCATTACCTCCGCCATTTATATTTCCTAAACAACACTTGTTCGATTATTATCTTTCAATTATAATATAAGCAATTCTTAATGTCTAATGCAAATTAAATTTGTTATTTATTTATGCTTATACATGTCATTTATCATAGTTAGATCGCATATGCCGATCGCTGTCGCCGCCTCTATTATTACTGAAGACCTGAGAGCGGGACAAATATCATGCCTTCCTTTTATAACGAGATCTTCTTCGTTACCGTTTAAAATATTTAATGTTTGCTGTTTCTTTGAAATTGAGGACGGCGGGCGGAGTGCTGCGCGGAAAATTATCTGATTCCCGTTCGTCAGTCCGCCTGTAATTCCGCCGCAGTTGTTGGTCATCGTTTTACCTGAAATATCCATAAGAGTGTCGTTGTATTCGCTTCCCTGCATCTTAGCCGACTTGAAACCTTCGCCGAACTCGACGGCTTTAATGCTGGGAATTGAGAACAGAAGCTGTCCGATCACTGACTCGAATGAATAAAAGAATGGCTCGCCTAGACCAACGGGAAGATTATATACCGAACATTCAATAATTCCGCCTAGAGTGTCGCCTTTTGAAGCTGTTTCTTCCAGTTTAGCCTGATAATTTTTTGACCCGCCGATTTCTATTATTCTGGCTTTTATATCAATGCCCTCAAGGATCTTTTTCGCTATTGCTCCTGCCGCGACGAGTCCGACGGTCAGCCTTGCTGAAAAATGTCCGCCTCCGCGGTGATCATTAAAACCCCGATATTTAGCCATAGCAACAAAATCAACCTGGCCGGGTCTGGGTTTCATTTTAAATTCGTCATAATCAGATGATTCCTGATTTTGATTCATAAATTCTATCATAATTGGAGATCCAGTAGTTCTGCCTTGAAACACTCCGCTTTTTATATGGGGAATATCACTCTCGACCCTTTTTGTTGTTCCCAGACCCCCGGGTTGCCTTCTTATAATATCCGGCATCAGGTCTTCAGGCTTCAGATCGATACCGGCTGGACATCCGTCGATTACGACTCCGACCGATTCTCCGTGCGATTCTCCGAATATTTCTACTCTAAAGATTTTTCCAAAACTGTTCATTTTACTATCTCCGCGATTAGATTTTTAAATTCGCTGAAGAAACCCGGATATGATTTGCTTACGCATTTCGTATTGTTTATTTCAAGTCCTGATACCGAATTGAGCGCCGCAACAGCAAATCCCATAGCAAGTCTGTGGTCGTTATGAGTATCAAGGACGGAATAATTAAGTTGGCTCTTTTCTATTTTTATAAAATTTTTACCGGCGGATATTTTAGCTTTGGCTTTTTTCAGTTCTGAAATAATAGCTGAAGGCCTGTCTGATTCTTTAAATCTAAGTCTTTGGCAGTTGTAAATTCTGCTTATACCCCTGCTGTTCAAGGCTAAAATAACAAGCGGAATAAACAGGTCCGGATGATCTTTTATATCCGCTTCAAATCCGGTCAGATCAGCTTTTTTCACACTGACAGCATTATTTTTTAGTTCTACCTTAGCTCCGGCTTTCTTAAGGTAATCAAGAATTACCGCGTCAGGCTGAAGACTGTCGAATTTTAATCCTGAAACTGATATTTGACCGCTTATTGCTCCTGCAACTAGATAAAACGCTGCCGATGACCAGTCTCCTTCAATATCAACAATCCCACTTCTGAAGTTGCGGTCCCCAGAGACAATAATTCTATTGTTTCCGGTTATATTGATATCTGCTCCGAATTCGTTCAGAAGTTCTGATGTCATTTTTATATATGGGAAACTGACCGGATTTTTAACAGTTATAACACTGCTGCCTTCAACTTTGGATAAAGCGAACAATAATCCTGTGATCAATTGGGACCCGGAAGGGTTCTCAATTAGAATATTTCCGCTTTTGATCGGTCCTTTCACATAAATACCGTCTTTACCTTGTCTGCATTCTGCTCCAAGACTCTTCAGTACAGACGGAAGATATTCGTTCCCTCTGTTTAAAAGGATATCCGTGCCCTTTATAGTATACTCTCTGTCAGAAACCGCAAGGATCGGAGCGAACATTCTCAGACATAATCCAGACTCATTGCAATCTATCCCGGCCGGCCTGAAATTTTCAGGTCCTGAGATTATTATGTTTCCATCTTTCACCACAACTTTCGCGCCAAGCTTTTTTACCGAAACAAGAACGGAATTTGAGTCTGAACTTTCTTTATAATTTTTTATCTCGATCCCGTGCGTGTTCAGAAGCCCGAGAGCTAAAGCCCGCTGAATATAGCTCTTTGACGGATATGCATTTATTTTGCCGGATATCCGACCTGGATTTATCAAAACTTTATCTTGCATTTAGTTCCCGGATTATATTTTCCGCTTCTTCTTCGACAGATCCTGAACCGATACATATTACAAGATCGGCTGTAGCAAAGTAGCAGTCTTTTCTTCTCTCGAACAATTCTTCCAGGTTTTCTCTTAAACGGCGTTTATCAAGCATAGGACGATCATTTATATCAGAATCCTTAAGCCTCGACAATATAACATCAGTGTCTGAATCTATCAGTATTGTAAAACAATTGTCTTTTATCAGATTCCTGTTTGTTTCTGATTCCACCGCGCCTGCTCCTATAGAGACAACCGAACTCCCGCACAGAATAGATCCGGCTATGACTTCGCTTTCTATTTCTCTGAAATATTTCTCACCGTATTCTTTAAAAATTTCAGTTATTTTCATACCTTTTCTGTTTTCGATTTCCGCATCGGTATCAATAAATTTCATTCCAAATCTTGCTGCTACGAATTTGCCGATAGCGGTTTTTCCTGTACAGGTAGGTCCGATAAAAGCTAAGTTTACTTTCTCTTTTATCTTTTTAAACTCTTCTTTTACTGTCTTAAACTCCTGTTTAATATCAAAAATCAGCTCAAAATTTCTGATAGCCTGATGAATCAGCCATTCCGTACCGTCTATATACTTTCTGCAAAAAGTTTTAAATTGAGGATTTCTGTAGCCGGCCTCAAAAAATATCAAATTCTTCAATTCATCTTTTATATCTGCGGAAACCTCGGGAACTGCCGATATAATTAAAAAAGTGTCTGAAAAACTCGCTTTTAAATCTTTGTACGGTATAAACCCGCAACCAAGTTCAGATGATATTTTATCAGCCTTCTCATCAGTTTTGTTACAGATATTAACCTCTGCTCGAAGATCCTTCAATGCAAAAACTGCCGATCTTGCAGCACCTCCTGCTCCGATAACTAAGCATTTTCTTTCTCTGACATCTATATTGTTAAACATAAGAGAATGCTGCACTCCGTAAACATCGGTATTAAACCCGTAAAATTTTCCGTTTTTATTCATTACCAGATTTAAAGACCCTGTATCTTTCGCGATATGGTCTGTATCGTGTAAAAAAAGAGACATTTTTTCTTTGAACGGAGATGTAACATTGAATGCGGTTATGCCGTATTTAGAAACCACGGACATTATTTCTTCCGGACTTTCAGCGCTGATCCTGACAAATACTGCATCTTTAAAATATGCGGCGCACAGTACTTTGAAAATCTCGGGGCTTTTACTATATGCAATCGGATTCCCGGCAACCGCTAATTTTTTCATGCTTTGAATATCTTTCCGTTGTTAATTGTAAACCGTACTTTACCGTAATGCGTTTCACCGTGGAAGCAGGTATTAATCGAAAGCGATTTCAGTTTTCTTCTGTCGACCTTCCATTTCTGGTCAACATCAAATATAGTAAGCTCGGCAACTTTTCCTTTTTTTATAAGATCGGCATCAAGATTTAATATTTTTCTCGGATTTACCGTAATTTTCTTTAGGAACTCGATCAGGCTTAACTTCTTTGGTTTTACCAGATAAGTAATACCCGCAGAGAACATAGTTTCAAGACCCAGAACCCCAAAAGGTGCAAAATCGAATTCGACATTTTTCTTTTCTGATGGATGAGGCGCATGATCAGTAGCTATGACATCTATAGTTCCGTCTTTTAGTCCTATATGTATAGCGTCAACATCTTCCTGCGTTCTTAAAGGCGGGTTCATTTTAAAGTCTGTCGAAAATGTCTTTACTTTCTCGTCAGTGAGAGAGAAATGATGCGGAGTAACTTCGCATGTGACCTTTAGGTTTTCCTTTTTTGCTTTTCTTATAAGTTCGACGCTTTCTTTTGCGCTTACATGCTGAAAGTGAACTTTTCCGTCAACATAACGCGCTATCTCTATGTCTCTTGTTACATTAATGCTTTCCGCTATATTCGGTAGAAAAGACATTCCAAGCTCAGTAGAAGTAAGCGATTCGTTCATGACCCACTCCGAGAAGGTATGGTCTTCAGGATGAACTAATATCGGCGTTCCGAACATCTTTGCGTAAGTCAGCGCACCTGTCATTGTTTCAGAAGACACAATGCCGTTGCCGTCATCTGAAAATGCCAGCGCTCCGTTCTCGAACAACTCTGTCATTTCGACAAGAACTTTACCTTCCCTCTTAATTGTCACAGCAGGTATCTGATGTACATTAACGAGCAGCTCTTTTGATCTGCTCTGAATATCTTTTAAAATAAATTTATTGTCAACGCAGGGTGTAGTATTGGCCATCGCCGCAAGTGATGTTATTCCGCCAGACATTGCCGCGTTAGTTCCCGTAACTATGTTTTCAGCCTGTTCATAACCCGGTTCCCTCAAATGAACATGCATATCAAAAAAACCTGAAGTAACATAGAGACCTTCAGCATCAATAACTTCAAAGCCTTTTTCAGCTTTAATATTCTCCGAAATTTTTTCTATTCTGCCGTTAACGATAAAAATATCAGCTTTGTATTGTTTTTCGGTTGAAGTGTCTATTATAGTACCGCTTTTAATAAGCAATTTTCCCGCTACCGGTTTAAAAGCCGGTTCGCTTAAACATATATTGTTGATCATTTTATTCATTTCTCACCTCCAATGTTAGCGCTCAGCAGATAAAGAACAGCCATTCTTGAAGCTACTCCGTTCAGAACCTGATCCAAGATCACCTGATGGTCACCATCAGCCACGTCATCGTCTATTTCCACTCCGCGGTTCATAGGTCCGGGATGAAGTATAAGAATATCGTTTTTCGCCCTTGCAAGTTTCTCGTTGGTTATACCCCAGTAGTTATGATACTCTCTTAAAGAAGGGAAAGAGGATCCTACATGTCTTTCAAGCTGGATCCTTAAGATGTTCATCGCATCTGAATTTTGTATCGCCTCATTAAGATCATATGTTACATCCACACCCATTTTCTCGATATCTTTCGGTATTAGAGTAGCCGGTCCGCAAACCTGAACTTTAGCGCCGAAAAGTTTAAGCGCATGAATGTTCGACATAGCGACTCTCGAATGCACGATGTCCCCGACCATCGTAACCCTTTTCCCCTTCAGGTTCGGGATATGCTCGACTATCGTCATAAGGTCTAAAATAGCCTGAGTCGGATGTTCGTGAGCTCCGTCACCGGCATTTATAATGATCGAATTTAAATTTTCCATAAGCATCTTATGAGCTCCGGGGGTGCTGTGTCTCATCACTACCATATCAATTTTCATAGCCTCAATATTTTTAGCCGTATCAATGAGCGTTTCACCTTTTTTTAGTGATGAAGATGATGCAGCGAAATTTACAACATCCGCAGACAATCTCTTCTCGGCCATCTCAAAGGATATTTTTGTTCTAGTTGAATTCTCAAAGAACATATTAACTACTGTTATGCCTTTCAGAGCAGCTACTTTTTTATTGGGAGTATCAAGTATCTGTTTAAAACTTTCCGAAGTTTTAAGTATCAGTTCCAGATCCTCCCTGCACATACCTTGTATTCCTAAAAGGTGTTTGATCTTTAGAAGCTTCTTATCCTCTAATCTATCCATCTTTCCCTCTATATTTTAAAAGTTCATAATTCACAGCCGGCAAAAAAAAAGCGATATTTCTATCGCTAATTTTTTTCTACCAAATATACAGCATCTTCTTTATCGATCTCTTCGAGTTTGACACGGATCTCCTGAGTAGGAAGTGTTTTAACGACTTCTCCTATATAATCAGCTTTTACAGGTAGTTCTCTTAACCCCCTATCGATAAGCACGGCAAACTGGATAATTCTGGGCCTGCCCCTGTCCATAAGAGCGTTTATCGCTGCATTCACACTTCTTCCGGTAAATATCACATCGTCCACGAGTATTACCTTCTTGTCATCAATAGAAAAAGGCATATCGTTCACCGAAAAGCTCGGAACCTTAAGGTTCATCCTGAAATCGTCTCTAAAAAGAGTTGAGTCTAGAACGCCTTTTTCGAGCTTCATGTTTTCAGTTTTTAATATTTCTGCGTAAATTCTGTTTGCGATATACTCGCCTCTTGTTTTTAGACCAACTATCACCAGGGGATATTTTTCCTGATGGTTTTCAACTATTTCAGATGCGATCCTTTTTATTGTTTTGGATAACTTAACTTTATCCATAACGGTAAATAATATTTTTCTTTCAGGCATAAACTTTTATCTTCCTTTACTCATCTATCCAATCAGATATATCTTCTTTTTTTATTTCTAACGATTTATGCGGATCTTTATCGGGATTTACTTTTTTCTTCGTATCTCTGGATGAAAATAATTCATTGACATCTTCTTCATTGAAAGATTCATCTCTATTCGATTTTATATCAGAAATGTCTATTCCACTCTTAATATTTCCCTCTTCCTTGATCCTCATTATATCTTCATCAGTCAGATACTCGCTTCTGTCGATAATAAACTCTGATTTTCCTATTTCATCAAGTTCATCATCAAAAGACTGGCTTTCAGTGATAGAAGAATCCTCCATCGCTACATTGTCAAAATCATTATCGGCAGGCTTTTTCTCAATATCAGAAATTTTAATATCCTCTGGTTCAGCTTCTGGTTTTACGGGTTCCAGAATTTCCTGATCAGGTTTCGCAGGCTCCAAGTCATCAAAGAAAGAATCGAGATCATCCGCCTTTTCTATTACCGGTTTTGCAGGTTCTGTTTTAACCGGCTTTGGTACTAATTCTTCAAGAGAACTGTCAAAACTCTCTTTTTCGATAACCTTCTTAGGATTGGCAGCAATTTTCTTTTCATCTTTGAGCATTGATTCTATTTTCTTATCAATTTTCTCAATCTGCTCATCTACTGAAATCTGTGAACTTTCAACCTTCAGAAACGGTTTAGGCACTTCTTTACTTTTTTCGGTTTTTGAATCGAACCTTTCGATAAAATTGGAACTAACTATAACTTCCTCATCTTCCTGCGCCGGTATCTCTTTTTCTGCGGTTTTTCTGCTCTGCATAAATGTATTATCCAGAATGGAAGTTTCCTCGTTCAACTCTTTTTTCAGGTCAGCGGAAGTTACAGTCCCGATCTCGGACTTGTCAAGTATAACATCGATCGGGTCAGTACTGTCGATCTGCTTGAATATCTGTTTTTCTTCAAATGATTCATCGTCGTTAACGTCAACAAACACATCATTTACAAGGCTTGCCCCGGAATCCTTACGGGCATTCTGATGAGCCGTTACGCTGTCGGCACTGTCTTCTGAAAACGATTCTTTCGATATGTACTCTCTGCGTCTCGGGAACATGGAATTAAGCTTATTTTTCTTATTGGCGATCTGTTCCTTTGTAAGAGCTCCTTCCCGGGCTATCTGTATTTCGCTTTTTTTGCCAGTATCCGGATCTTTTGCGGTGGCATTTATTATTCCATTGACATCGTATTCGTAATTAAATATAATTGGTGAATTCTCAGGTTTTGGAGGAAAATCCAAGGTCGTTGTTCCTATTGTGGTACAAAATTCAGGATCGGGATCTTCACCCTGTATAACGACCATTTTAACTTGCGTCTGATTCGGTGTAGAGGTATAGAATATCTGACTCTTTCTTACGGGGATCTTGCTGTTCTTAGGGATAATGATCGCATTTCTTTTATTGTCAAATTCGTCAAGAGTGATCGCACCAAAACTGTGAGCTGTTACATCCGAGACATTAATTGC
>CALMWI010000173.1 GCA_937873545.1 uncultured bacterium
GTTATGATCTGAGTATTTTTTACCAGTGCGCTTTCATCGAATTCAGGCCAGCTCTGACTGAAGACGGATCCACTGTTCCCGGATGATTCCCACAACTCTTCTGCTACATGCGGTGTAAACGGAGCAAGTAGCAGTATAAATGTGTTGACGACCCTGTTATAGTAAGCCGCGTTGAATCTTTTTTCATCCCTTCTATACTCGGTCAGCTCATTGAATAACTCCATCAGCCTGGCTATCGCAGTGTTGAAATAGAAATCATCAAGGTTTCTCGTAGCTTCTTTGATCGTGAAATTAAGCCTGTAGTTTAAATCCGCATCAACAGCCATAGTTCCCGATTCAATTTGAGGTTCTTCCTTTATCATACGCCAGACTTTATTTAAGAATCTGTCTACGCCTGATATTCCGTCATCTGACCAGTCCCCTCCGTCCCTGAAATTGGTCATAAACATTATATACAACCTGAAAACATCTGTACCGTACTGGCCTACAAAATCGTCGGGAGACACTACATTTCCCTTTGTTTTTGACATTTTCGCTCCGTCTTTCGTGATCATCCCCTGATGGACAACTTTATGGAAAGGTTCATCAAATGTGATATAACCGAGATCGCATAAAGCTTTGGTAACGAACCTTGAATAGATCATGTGACCGTTCACATGTTCAGTCCCGCCTATATATGAATCCACAGGCATCCATTTAACGAGTTCTCTCTTATCAAATGGTTTGTCGTTAAGCTTGGTATTTACAAATCTTAAGAAATACCAGCTTGAGCACACGAAAGTATCCATCGTCTCCGGGTCTCTTTTAGCCGCCTTACCGCACTTGGGACAAACTGTATTAATATATGAATCGAGCTGCGAAAGCGGAGCTTTGCCTTTAGGCTTTATATCTATGTTCTTATCGAGAGGAAGTAAAACAGGTAAATCTTTTTCAGGTACAGGAACTGTTCCGCAGTGATCGCAGTAAATTATCGGGATCGGAACTCCCCAGTACCTTTGTCTTGAGACTGACCAGTCTCTCAATTTGTATGTAATATGTCTTTTGCCTTTCCCTTCCAGCTCCAGCTTATCTATAACTTTGCTTATACCGTCTTTGGAATTCATTCCCGTGAACTCAGCTGAGGCACACATGACGCCTTCATCGGTGTAAGCATCCTCCATTTCTTCAGCTTTTAGCATCTGACCTGCAGGCTGGATCACAACTTTGACCGGTATATTAAACTTCTTCGCGAATTCAAAATCCCTTGTATCATGTGCAGGAACAGCCATGACCGCGCCTGTTCCGTAAGAGATCAGAACATAGTCGGATATCCAGACTGGGACCCTGTCGCCGTTAACCGGGTTTATTGCGTAAGATCCTGTCCATACGCCTGTTTTCTCTTTGACTGTTGATTGTCTGTCAATATCTGATAATGATTTGATATCTTCGAGATATTTTGATACCTGCTCTTTCTGAGCAGGAGTAGTTATCTTGCTCACAAGGGCATTTTCGGGAGCGAGCGTGCAGTAAGTAACGCCGTAAAGCGTGTCCGGTCTTGTTGTGAATATATCGAATTTCTCTTCAGAATCAGCTATTTTGAAAGATACAAGCGCACCTTCAGATCTTCCGATCCAGTTGGTCTGCATCAGCCTTGTTTTCTCCGGATAATCCGTCTTGTCCAGATCTTTCAGCAGCCTTTCTGCATAGGCAGTGGTCTTAAAATACCAGCTTTTTAAAGGTTTCCTTTCTATAAGAGTGTCGCATCTTTCGTGAGTTCCGTCGGCATAAACTTCAGAATTAGCTACAACGGTCGAACATTTCGGACAGTAATTAACCATACCGTCCGACTGATATGCCAAACCGTTATTGAATAATGTTATGAAAAGCCATTGCGTCCATTTATAATAATTCGGTTCAGAAGTGGCAAGGTAATGTTCCCAGTCATACATTCCGCCGATACCTTTGTACTGCTCGGTAAATTTTTTTATATTCAAAGAAGTTGCTTCAGCCGGGTGAATATTGTTCTTCAAAGAATAATTTTCAGTAGGCAGCCCGAACGAATCGTATCCTATAGGCGATAGAACATTGAACCCTTTCATCTTTTTATATCTCGCGTGGGCATCCGGCGGTCCGTAACAGAACCAGTGACCCAAATGAAGTCTGTCACCGGAAGGATACGGGAACATGCATAATGTATAATATTTTGGTTTGTCTGAGTTCATATCGATCGTATTAATCTTATTGTCTTCCCAGTATTTTCTCCACTTCTGTTCAATTTCTCTGAACGGGTATGACATTTTTCCCTCCG
>CALMWI010000174.1 GCA_937873545.1 uncultured bacterium
ATGGTTATCAGAGGCTTCTTAGATTCTTTGCTGGCAAAAGCTTCTTTTGCCATTGTGAATTTGTAGGCACTTTTGCCTGTCAGACCTTTGAAATAATATGCCTCGGCTATAGCTTTTGTATCTCTTAGGTCATCGGCGAGTTTAATAGCCTTGTCAAATTTCTCGACTGCGTCTTCGAGCCAGTCTTCAGTATCTGTACCTTTGTTGATGTATGTAAGTGTTCTTCCGAAGCATGTTAAAACCAAAGGAAGTTTAGGATTAAGGTCCTCAGCTTTTTCTGCATTATCTTCAGCTTTGTCTTTATTGCCTTTCACGGCGTAATACATGCCCAGCCCCGCATAAGCACCGGCTTTATCCTCTTCTTTCCAGTTGATCTTTATAGCGTCATCAAATTCTTTTTTGGCTTCTTCATAACTTCCTTCGTTGAAATACTTCATGCCGATACTGATATGCATTTCAGGATTGTCAAGCACTGATTCTGATTTTCTTGTTTCTTTGCTGCAGCTCGTTGTTAATAAAAAAGCAACTGCCGTAACTAAGATTAATAATTTTCTCATATTCGCTCCTTTATATTATTACTGCTATCACCCTGCATTCTTTCAAAAAATTCAGTTTTGTTTCTAGGTCTTTGATTTTTGCAGCGTCTTCGTCCGATATGATTATATCCGCTTTATTTGTTCCTTTGACGCCTATTGCTTTTATCACAAGCGGGTTGTTTGTTACTCTAGAGTTCTCTTTTGCGGATTCAACCGATTTAAGGTATCCGATCATTCCCTGCTGAATTGCAAAATCTTTGCTCACATTTGCGCTGCCGTAAATTTCTTCTCCTGATTTATTAAAGATCTTCGGAGCAAGGGCAGGCCTGAGTTGAACATCTTTACAGTCTATTATTATTCCGGTATAAGCAGAAGGTTCCTTTGTCAGATCGGACAGTTTGTATGTAGCCTCAGGTACCAGAGGGTAGTTCTCATCAAAATCAGTTTCTTTCATAAATACATCGCTCAGTTCACCGTTCAAACTCATTTCAACAGTAACCTCAACAGAACCGTCATCGAAATATTTCGGTTCACCAACTACTTTGAACGCTTTTGCTATACCTTCCACCTGAGTTTTAACAACATCGGAAGTCATCATATAATTTTCAGCTGTCTGTTCGCTTGACAGATACATTCCCTTAACTGTCGCGAGCAGATCTCTAAGTGCTACAATTTTTGCCGCATTTATAGCACCGGCTCTTTTTACAGCCATATTGGGAGCATCCGGATTCGGAGCTCCTATCCCTGTTCCGGTAACGGTTCTCTGCGACCAGTTTATTCCATTATCAATGTAAGGATCGGTTATATCTTCATTCGCATTTTTGGAA
Organism: uncultured bacterium; assembly: GCA_937873545.1. Classification (GTDB taxonomy): domain Bacteria; phylum UBA4055; class UBA4055; order UBA4055; family UBA4055; genus UBA12480. The sequence goes on from CALMWI010000174.1 coordinate 1,364, forward strand.
ACAACAGCGGCTGTCTCTGCTTTTGCTGCCGCTACTGCTGCCGCTACGGCCTCCTTAACTATCGCTTCCTTTTCGGATGCAGGCGTTACCGGCCGATCCTGAACGGGCTGAACCTTTGAAACCGGTTCATCTTTTCTTACAGATTGCGAACATCCGATCGTCAACATTAAAATTGAAACAAGTAAAAGTACAGTTAATTTTTTCATCGTTTTTCCTCAGATAGTTTATTTGATTATAGCTATGACCCTGCACTCTCTCAGAAAGTTCAGTTTTGCAGCCATTTCCTCAATTTTAGCGGCATCGGCATCGCTGATTATTATATCAGCTTTGTTAGTTCCTTTAACGCTTAAAGCTTTAACTATAAAAGGATTGTTTGTTACCCTTGAATTTGACTTAGCTGAATCTATACTTTTCAGGTAACCGAGCATTCCCTGCTGAACCGCAAAATCCTTATTGACATTTGCGCTTCCGTAGATCTCTTTTCCCGACTGGCTGTAAACTTTGGGCGATAATGCCGGTCTTAACTCGATAGCTGAACAGTCTATAATAAGCCCTGTATATACTTCCGGTTGACTTGCGACAACTTCGGATAATTTGTAAGTTGCAGGTTCTACCAAAGGAGTTGTATCGCCGAATGTTTCGTTCTTCATCATAAGATCGCTCAGTTTGCCGTCAATGCTCATCTCCACTGTAACCTGAACGGATCCGTCTTCAAAATATTGCGGTTCCCCGACCATCTGGAAAGCTCTTGCAATTCCTTCTGTCTGAGTTTTAACTACATCTGAAGTCATCATGTAATTTTCAGCAGTTTGCTCACTGGACAGGTACATTCCTTTTATCGTAGCCATCAGATCCCTGATCGCATACATTTTTGCGGCATTAATTGCTCCGGCTCTTTTAACTGCCATATTTGGCGCGTTAGGATTCGGTGCTCCGATCCCGGTCGCTGAAATTACCCTTCTTTCCCAGTCGATTTCGCCCTGTGCTAATAATGTTATCATTAGTACAAGAAAGCTGATCAAAGATACTTTTTTCATATTGCACTCCTACAAATTAATTATTTTAATCCCTTTTGTCTGTCTCTTTTTTTGTTCCATTCGACCCAGTCAGTTTTTTCAGTTTTATCTGTAGCTTTGAATTCTCCGGCTGATACGACCTTTCCTGTTCTGTCGAAAGTGATCTGCTGCATGTTCTTAACTATATATACCCATTCCTCCAGTGAAACCTGTTTCGGACCTGATATCTGCTTAGGCCCTGAAACCTGGCCCGGCTGTTTGAAATCTTTAACTGACTTCGCATCAAGATCGTCCATCTTTTCTTTCGCGTTGGAAATCTTTACTTCGCCGTGATAAACTTTCATTTCTGTTAACTCGCCGTCTTTCGACATCCTGAAATTTGTACCGGTGATAGCCGCCGCCGCTATATCGGTATCCATCATGAATTCGCTTTTCTCGTCGGATGAATTTACCTGCGCCCAAAGGTCTCCTTCGGCTAATTTTATGTCCGTTTTCTGTTTACCGTCCTTTGTTTCTTCATATAGAGCTACCAGATCAACAGTTGTTTTCGGGGCAAGTCTGATAATATCGAGCCCTGAAAGTTCAAGTTCGGCTCTTGATTTTACCATTGTCTTGTATGATTCCCTTGATTTTACGGTAGTTTTTTCAGCTACGCTGGTTTTGAAATCGGCTTCTTCAATATTTTTCTTTTTAACATTCCCTTCAACATACGAAACGACGCCTTTTTCGTCAGTTAGTTTTTCAACAGCTTTTTTAGCTTTAGGTTCTTCTTTTTTCTCGGCCTTCACCTGGGCGATATCCTTTTTCTCTTCGACTGCAGGTTTGACAGCCTCAGCTACCTGAACGGACTTTGGCACATCGACTGCTTTTGCTGGTGCGGCTTCCTCTTTGTCCGGCTCATCTGCTACAGCTTCTGTTTCGGATACTGCCTGTTCCGCTTTTTCCTCGCTTATTTGTGTACCCGATTTCGGTTCGTCGCTGCTCTTGCATGATACCTGCATTGCAAAAGCTATAAGCAGCACAGCGACAGAAATGTATTTCATGATAATTTTCCTCATTTTCCTTAATCCTTAGTTTGTCAGCCTTAAGAATCGCTTCCTAATTACTTGATAATATTGCAAAACTAATTCAAATTGTCAACTAAAAAATAATTTATTAGTGCTAATCCGAACCGAATTCGGTATTGAATTGCGCCCGGTCAAGGCCGGTCATATCTTTTTTGTCAATCAGATAACTTCCCATGACGAGATAATCCATCTCTGTTCTCATGAAACAGGAAAAAGCGTCAGAAGGTGACGCTACAATTGGTTCACCTCTGACATTAAAACTTGTATTTACTATCACTCCGTAGCCTGTAAGCTTCTTGAACTCATTGATAACTGTCCAATACTTCAGGTTGGTTTTTTTACTCACGCTCTGTATCCTGGCTGAATAATCTATATGGGTTACTGCGGGAATATCCGATCTTTCGTGATAGAGCCTTTCGTAAAGCTCTCTCTTGAAATAGCCTTCCGGTATAGGATTTCTTCTTTTCTCTGTAACAGGTATAACGAATAACATATAAGGACTGGGAACATCTATGTCGAAGAATTCTTTTATGTCTTCTTCAAGTACCGACGGGGCGAACGGCCTGAATCCTTCTCTGTACTTGATCTTAAGATTCATCCTTTTCTGCATATCGGACCTTCTCGCGTCCCCGAGAATGCTTCTGTTTCCCAAAGCCCTGGGTCCGTATTCCATTCTTCCCTGGAACCAGCCTATGATATTTCCTTCTTTCAGCAGCCCGGCTGTTGAGGCGGCAAGCTCTTTAAAATTATCATAGCTTTTGTACCTGACGCCGTGTCTTTTTAATGTAATAAGGATCTGATCGTCGGAATATTCCGGGCCTAAAAACGCGCCTTTCATTGAATCAGGCTCAGCCGGGTCAATTTTTCTTTCAGATTTCATACCTATATAATATTGAGCCAAAGCAGCGCCTACCGACCCTCCTGCGTCTCCCGAGGCCGGCTGGATCCACATTTTCTTAAAAAGACCCGAACTCAATATTTTACCGTTAGCCACACTGTTCAGCGCTACGCCGCCTGCAAGAACAAGGTTTTCTGAACCGGTAAGTTCTTTTGCCTGTCTGGCCATATTCATCACAATTTCTTCTGTCACTCTCTGGATCGAGAGCGAAAGATCCATATATTCCTGAGAGTATTCTACTTTATCGGACTTGATCTTCAAACCGAAAAGATTTTCCCACCTGGCTTCATTGATCATTTTGAGGCCGGTAGCGTAATCAAAGTATTCCATGTTCAATATAATTGAGCCGTCATCCTTTACATCCACAAGAAAATCTTTTATAAGCTTTTCGTAATATTTTGTTCTTTCCGAATCCGGATCACCGTAAGGAGCCAGACCCATAAGTTTGTACTCTCCGCTGTTGACTTTAAAACCGCAGAAATAGGTAAACGCAGAATAAAGCAATCCGACGGAATGCGGGAAATTCAACTCTCTTAGAACCTTAATAGAATTTCCTTTACCGTGTCCGATCAGGCTGGTCGCTCTTTCTCCTACTCCGTCAATTGTTATTATCGCCGCTTCTTCGAAAGGTGACGGGAAAAATGCGCTTGCGGCGTGAGACAGATGATGTTCGCTGAAATATAATCTGACCTTTTCTGAATTCCCGAAAGCTTCCAATTCTTTTTTGATATTACCCGTCATGAACACTTTTTCCTTAAGCCAGACAGGCATTGCGGAACTGAAGCTTTGAAATCCTTTCGGAGCGAACTCGTGATAGGTCTCGAGAAGCCTTTCGAATTTTAAGTACGGCTTCTCATAAAAGACCACTGAATCAATCTCGGATAATTTTATACCTGATTTATCCAGTATATATCTGATCGATCTTCTTGGGAATGAATGATCGTGCTTGATCCGGGTAAACCGTTCTTCATGAACGGCTTCAACTATCTCTCCGTCGATTATCAGAGCCGCCGAACTGTCGTGGTAATATGCTGAAATGCCGAGTATTGTTTTTGACATCTGTTCCTCTAAAATATCGTGTAGATAAAAGGTGCTATAGCCGATCCTGCTGTTACGAATAAGAGTGCACCGAAAAATAACAGTATTATAATTACCGGGACCAGCCAGAATTTTTTTCTGGTCTTAATAAAATCAAAGAGTTCTTTTAAAAAATCCATCGGGAAGCCTCTAATACGGTTTTAATATATCGCTTTCTGAATATTTGTGTTCTCTTACTGACCATGAGCTTACTGATCCTTTTTTAAAGCTGCGGATCATCATCGTGTCTTTTTTCATAACCTTTCTAATCAGCCCGACCGGAATGACGGCTAAAATGAATATTATAGCCAGAACTATTTTTGAGACGACTGAGCCGATAATTTTTGAAAAACCGAACCAGACGATTGCTGGGTAATAAAATAATGCCGGGATCAGAAATGATATGAAAATGATGACTATCGAGGCTTTGACCAGTAAAAAGGATTCTAAAAATGTGCCGGAAAGAAGCACTATGAGCGCGATTATTATTCCCGTGTCTTTGCTCTGTTCTTTTGATATCTTGTTATTTTCCATTTAATCACCGTTTAATTAATTCTTTCCAGAATTCTTTCCGCTATCAGTTCATGCCCGTTATAGTTCCAGTGGCAATCACCGTCAATAAAATTTCTTCTGATCGTACACTCCCTGCACTCATCCTCGAAAAAATAAGGGAATAAATCAATAAAATCAATATTATTCTCTGAACAGAATCCTTTCCAGAATACGACCTGTTTCGATTCGACAGTGTCATTAATTATCTGTTCCGGCCACGGATATACCGCTATAGTCAATTTAATTTTTTCATTTCGGCACAGGTCAGATAATTTTTTGATATTTTTTTCGGCATTATAAAATCCCTTTTCGCCCCAAGCTGAAAAGCATTTTTCATCATAAGTCCATCTTCCCCTGTCGCTGATCTTCTGTTCGAGAATTCTGTCTTCTCCCGATCCTGCCTGAGAAGGTATTACTTTTTTAATAATTCCTCGAAAAAAGAAACTGTAAGAAAAAGATATGTTAGATAATTTTATATCGGACGCTTTAAGTAAGCTGATCTTTTGCACAGGTATAAAATTCTCATATATGACTTCATCCTGAATATCCGATATGTCGAGCATTACCACTATTTGATCAAATACATAGCCCGAATTGATCAGATGCTCCGTTCTCAGCATGTAAAGCTTAGGAGAATATGATGTTACCCCGCCGTTCAAAACTTCATATTTACCCTTTAGCTCGTTTGCGATTATGCCCGTAAAAGTACTGTCAAAATCATAGCCGAGACCTTCTGTGAATGAATCTCCCAAGAATAATATCCGTTTCAAACCCGCTTTTTTTTCAATATATCTATTTGAGCTGTCTTTAAATCCCAGGGAGTTTGTGACAAGCCTGTACTTCCTGCCTCCCCATTCCGCAGTTTTCTGCGACATAGGCTTTAGTCCGTGATGAAAATAAGGATCGGATATTCTTATCTCGTCTTTTTTAAGAAGAAAACAGCCGAGTATTACATCTGTCAAAATAAAGAAAAGCAGTATAAACATCACTACAGTCATTCTTATCAGGGTTCTTCTTGCGATCATTCTCTTTGACCTGCAAGTTTGTTTTCTATTATGTTGAGATTGTTTCTGGCCTGTTCATGATCCGGATCGAGCTCAAGAACCCGTTTATATTTTTTGACAGCCTCGCCGTAATGTTCTGAAATAAAATAAAGGTGACCCAGATTTAAAACAGGATCAATGAAAAGCGGATCTTTATCCGATGCGGAAACATAAAGCTTTTCAGCTTCCTTCATATTGCCTTTTTTAAAATATATGTTGGCCAGATTATTCAGCGCTTTCGGATATTCGGGATTTAATGATAAAGCTCTCAGATAATATTTTTCCGCAGAATCGAAATCTTTTTTTTCTGAATATATGTTTCCTATGTTGTTACATAATCCGTAGCTGTCCGGACTTATGGAAAAAGCTTTTAGGTAGTAGCCGAGAGCGGTTTGCGAAAGACCTGATTTTTTATAGGCTTCGCCAGCATTGTAATTCGGACGGAATTTTTCGGGAGATTTGCTTACGGAATCTTTCCATAATGAAAGCTCATCCTTCCATACTTCGTTTCTTCTTGCCGTCGATACCGAATATGCAGTCGTAATGATTAACAGAGTTATCATAACAAAATGGTATTTGTAACTGTTGGTGATTTTTTCAGCCGTTAAGACCGCAGCTACAGCAATGAACAGCCCGAAACCGAACATGGCGGGATAAAGTCTGTGCTCGCTCATAAGGTCACTTATAGGCAGTACGCTTGACCTTAAAGAAATTACCGCAAAGAACCATGCTAGAGAAAAACTTATCAGTTTCTGATCTTTTTTATAGGCATAATATGCTGTAAAAAAAAGAATTCCTATAAATAATATTCCCAAAAGAACCGCTGGTTCAAAAAAACTTTCAGGTACAGTTACATGATGATCTATATTCTGCCCGACAGGTATGAACATCAGGAAAATGTACTTCGGGATCACTTTGAACTGGGTGATCATATACTGCCATCTCGTAGTGTCCGACATATACTCTTTCGGTAATATATCCGCTGCAAGCCCGATTATTAGGGCTGAAGAAAGAACCGCAGTCAGTGTGAAGATCAGTTTTCTACTGCAGGATCCATTCTCATCCCTGATAAAATAAATCTCTAAAAGCAGGATCGTCAAAGGAAGAGTGTAAGCTGTCTGCTTTGTCATTACAGCCAATAGTCCGGCTAGCAGGAAAAAAGCGAATTTAATGATTTTTCTTACCGTCTCTTTTTCTCCCCTGAATAAGTAGTACAATATCAGAGCCGCCGTATAAAAAACGAAAGAGAGCGATTCCATCCTCTGAACGATATATGTGACTGATTCAGTCTGGATCGGATGAACAGCGAAAATCAGCGAGGAAAATAAATATATTATCTTTTTATTCTCGAGTACTGCTTTCTGTTTCACTGTACTTGAATTTAGAATTATTCCTGTAAGTACAAAAACGAGAACCGAAGAAATAATATGGACCGTTACGTTCACAAGATGGTAGCCGAAAACGCTGTACTCCCCGAAATGATAATTAAGAGCAAAAGTAAACTGTGCCGGAGCTCTTTGAATAAAATGGAACCAGAATGACATGTCTTCAAAGCTGTCAAAATTCTTATTATGCCGTGATTGGAATATATGGTGAATGTCATCGTATTGAAACGAGTTATAGAATGAGTTGGAATAAACAACTAAAACAGCAATTGCAATTATAAAAGACGAAATTATGCCGAAATTCCTTGAAAAAATACCTTCCGGTTTTTCTTTTAAGTCCGATTCAATATTTTTCTTTTTTTTGCTCATAAATTCATTAATAAAAAGGACGGGTTCACCCCGTCCTTTAATATTCTCAATAAATCAGAACTAGAATTTCAGTTCTGATTTCATTTTATAGCTGTTATATCTCCATTTTGCATTCTCTTCGGCAGCACTGAATAAAGTTTTGGCTTCATCAGGGAATGTTTTCAATAATGAGGTATATCTGACTTCGCCCTGTAAAAACGACTGAAATTTATCCCAGCTCGGTTCTTTTGAATCGAGTGTGAAGGGGTTTTTCCCTTCGGCTTCCAACATCGGGTTATACCTGTACAGATGCCAGTAACCGGCTTCCACCGCCAGTTTTTCTTCCTGCTGGGTTTTGCCCATTCCGGCCCTTAATCCGTGGTTGATGCACGGCGCATATGCGATTATAAGAGACGGCCCCGGATATGCTTCGGCTTCTTTCAAGGCTTTGAAATACTGAGCCTGATTCGCGCCCATCGCCACCTGTGCTACATAAACATACCCGTAGCTCATAGCCATCATTCCCAAGTCTTTCTTTCTTATCTTTTTTCCCGAAGCGGCGAATTTTGCGACCGCACCTACCGGTGTCGATTTTGATGACTGCCCGCCGGTATTTGAATATACTTCGGTATCCATTACAAGAAGGTTCACATCGTCGCCCGAAGCAATTACATGGTCCAGTCCTCCGTAGCCGATGTCATAAGCCCATCCGTCGCCGCCGAAGATCCATACTGATTTTTTTACTAGATACTGATCAAGCTCCTGAATTTCTTTTATTGATCCGCAGCCGCATGTTTCGTTTTTCAAAACTGCCCTGACAAGTTCTGCCGCTTTTTTGGATTCTTCGGCATTATCTTTACCGGCTATCCACATTTCAAAAGCGTTTTTGGTTTCAGGCTTAATTCCGCCCTTTACTATTGCGGCTTTCATTTTTATAGCTATTCTGTCCCTTAGTTTATTGACTGCCAGAGCCATTCCCATTCCGTACTCGGCATTATCCTCAAATAGAGAGTTTGCCCATGCGGGGCCTTTGCCTTCAGCGTTTGGACAGTATGGTGTTGAAGGTGCGGAACCGCCGTAAATGGAGGAACAGCCGGTCGCGTTGGCGACCATCATCCTGTCTCCGAAAAGCTGGGTTATAGCTTTTATATAAGGAGTTTCGCCGCATCCGCCGCACGCGCCTGAAAATTCAAATAAAGGCTGTGCGAACTGCGAAGATTTAACATTCGCGAATTTATCGGTCAGCTTGTCTTTATATGTTACATTCTTTGATATAATATCCCATCTTTCTACTTCCGCTGTCTGGGTACCGAGAGCTTTCATTTCAAGCGCTTTGCCTTTTGGCGCAGGGCAGACATCCGCGCAGTTTCCGCATCCTGTACAGTCCAAAGGACTTATCTGGATTCTGAATTTGAGACCGTCGAATTCTTTTCCGACAGCTTTTAACAGTTTTGTATCCGCCGGCAGTTTTTTCTCTTCATCAGCACTTATCAGGAATGGTCTGATCACAGCGTGCGGACAAACATAGGCACACTGGTTACACTGGATACAATTTTCACTGATCCATTCAGGAACATTTACCGCGATACCGCGTTTTTCATATTCTGTTGTTCCAGCCGGGAATGTACCGTCCTCTCTGTCCAGAAATGCGCTCACGGGCAGGTCATCGCCTTTCTGCGCGTTCATTATATCGCATATGCCTTTGATAAATTCCGGTCTGCCGGCTCCTCTGTTGATCATAAATCCGCTGCTCTGGATATTTTTCCATTCGGCAGGTATTTCCACCCTGACTATCTTTTCCCCTCCGAGATCTACAGCGGCATTATTCATTTTTACAACTTCTTCGCCCTTTTTGCCATAGCTTTTAATTATGAATTTTTTCATCTGTTCTACGGCCAGTTCGTACGGAATTACCTGCGATATTTTAAAGAAAGAAGCCTGCATTATTGTGTTGGTTCTGTTGCCAAGACCGATGCCTTCAGCTATCTCTGTTGCGTTTATTATATAAAACCTTATTTCATTCTCGGCCATATATTTTTTCATGCTGTCGGGAAGTCTCTTTTTTGTTTCTTCAATATCCCAGATCGAATTAAAAAGAAACGCCCCGCCCTTTTTTAGTCCTTTAAGAACATCGTACTGGTTTATATAAGCAGGAACATGGCATGCGACAAAATCCGGTGCGTTCACAAGATAAGGGCTTCTTATAGGAGCATCGCCGAACCTTAAATGAGACGCGGTAAATCCGCCTGATTTCTTTGAGTCATAGGCAAAATATGCCTGGCAGAATTTGTCTGTGTTGTCTCCGATGATCTTTATCGAGTTTTTATTCGCACCGACGGTTCCGTCAGATCCCAGACCGTAGAATTTAGCTGCATAACTTCCTTTTCTTTCGAATCTTACAGGCTCAGTAACAGGAAGCGACTTGAATGTAACATCGTCAACTATACCGATCGTGAAATCATTTTTAGGCTCTTTCGTTTCAAGGTTTTTATATACCGCTAATATCTGGTCAGGAACAGTGTCTTTTGACGAAAGTCCGTATCGTCCTCCGACTATCAGTGGCTTAACTGTTTCATCATAGAATACAGATTTTACATCAAGATATAAAGGCTCTCCGACCGAACCGGGTTCTTTGGTTCTGTCGAGCACGGCTATCCTTTTAACCGACTTGGGTAATACTTTAAAGAAATATTTTTTTGAGAACGGTCTGTAAAGATGAACAGAGACCAGACCGACTTTTTTTCCTTTCTCGATAAGATAATCAATAGTTTCTTTGACAGTTTCGGTTACTGAGCCCATAGCGATTATAATATTTTCAGCATCTTTGGCTCCGTAATATGTGAACGGGTGATATTCTCTGCCTGTTTTTTCTGTTATTTTACGCATGTATTGTTCAACAATTTCAGGAACTTCATCGTAGAATTTATTAGAGACTTCTCTTGTCTGGAAATAAATATCGGGATTCTGAGCCGTTCCTCTTGTGACAGGATGTTCCGGGTTGAGCGCATTGGCCCTGAATTTTTTTAAGGCTTCATAATCGATCAGTTCAGCCATGTCTTCGTTTTCAAAATATTCTACCTTCTGTACTTCGTGTGAAGTTCTGAACCCGTCAAAGAAATGCACGAACGGCACTCTTGATTTTATCGCGGTCAGATGCGCTACTCCCGCCAGATCCATTATTTCCTGAACGCTTCCAGTTGCAAGGAATGCGAACCCGGTCTGTCTTGCGCTCATCACATCGCTGTGATCGCCGAAGATAGATAAAGCCTGAGCCGCCAGACTTCTTGCGCTGACGTGGAACACGCCCGGAAGAAGTTCTCCCGCTATTTTATACATGTTGGGGATCATCAGAAGAAGACCCTGCGATGCGGTATATGTACTAGTTAAAGCTCCTGCCTGTAAAGATCCGTGAACGGCTCCGGCTGCTCCGCCTTCAGACTGCATTTCCGTTACTTTTACGGTTTCTCCGAAAATATTTTTTCTGCCGTTTGCCGACCATTCGTCAACGAACTCCGCCATATTTGATGACGGCGTTATCGGGTATATTGCCGCCACTTCGCTGAACATATAGGCTATATGCGCAGCCGCGGTGTTTCCATCGCATGTCATAAATTTTTTGTTTCCCATACTTACTCCTTCTATGCCGATTTTTTAACTTTATTCGCGTAGTTGAAAAGCAGACAAAAAATATCATTTTTATCATATTTTAGCAAGTTAATTTTTTATTCGTTCCGCTTTGGCAAATCCAATTAAAAAAATGTTAAAATAATTAAAAAAAACGACTTGAGGGTCACTAGATGACACTGATCTATGTTTAAATTTATGTAGTTGACTTAAAAACATTAGATTTATATATTTAGTTGTCTTTAAGTTCATTAAATAATTAAATATAAAGGAGCACAAAATGAAAAAAGGATCTGTTGCAATCCTTTGCGGCGGAGGCCCGGCGCCCGGCATCAATACGGTAGTTGCTACCATCGCCAAAAGATTCATCTCGGACGGATATGCGGTTCTGGGATTGAATTACGGTTACAAAACAATGTTCACTAAAGAACCGAACTTCATTGAACTGGATTTCGAACTCGCGGACAGAATATTCAGTCTGGGCGGCTCGTATCTAAAAATGAGCCGTTACAAACCGAAAGATGCCGAATTCTCAACCGATTTTTTTTCGAAACACAACGTCAAACTGCTTGTTACGATAGGCGGGGATGATACCGCTTCATCCGCGAACAGGCTTACAAAATATCTTGAAGCGCATGACATTAAGATCCAGAACATACATGTGCCCAAAACAATAGATAATGACCTTCCGCTTCCCTACAATCTTCCGACCTTCGGATACCACACTTCAAAGAACGAGGGTACGAAGATAGCTCTGACAGTTTATGAGGACGGAAGAACAAGCGGGAACTGGTTCATTGTCTGCTCAATGGGCAGAGAAGCCGGACATCTTGCGTTCGGGATCGGGGCCAGCGCACATTATCCGATGATAATCGTGCCGGAAATGTTCAAAAATGTCGAAGTCACCTACGAAAGAATGATCAAAATGATGGTATCTTCAATCGTGAAAAGGATGCTTCTTGGCATTGATTACGGCGGTATTATTATCAGCGAGGGAGTTTACCATTTCATGTCTGATGAAGAGATCTTAAAATCCGATGTTCATTTTTCTTACGATGAGCATGGACACCCTGAACTCGGTAAGGTCAGCAAGGCTCATATTTTCAATTCTCTTCTTCAGGTTGAGTTAAATAGACTGAGGATTAATGTTAAAAGCCGTCCGGTTGAGATCGGATATGAAGTGAGATGCGTTAACCCCATCGCATTCGATCTTAAATACTGTTCGTCTCTCGGGAATGGGGTTAAAGAGCTTTTCGACAGAGGCGAAAAAGGCTGTATCGTTATAGCAAGGCCTGACGGTCAGGTGGAACCTTTGTACCTTAAAGACATAGCAGATGAAAAAGGCAAGATCAAGCCGAGGCTGTTAGACACTGACAGCGAATCCTTCAAGCTTATATTCAGAAGCATGGATTCGATAAAGGAAGAAGATTACGAAGAAGCTAAAAAGTATTTGTCTAATCCTGAGGATTACGACCTGAAAAATATACTCGAGTTATAAAGGAGACCAAAATGAGCGAAAACAACGAAAAAATGAAAATGCTTGACCTTTCAATTGCCCAGATCGAAAAAGCATACGGCAAGGGCACAATAATGAAACTCGGAGAGGACAAACCTATATTAAAACTTGAATCTATACCCACCGGCTCATTCGGTCTTGATATTGCAACAGGAATAGGCGGGTACCCCAAAGGAAGAATAATAGAGATCTTCGGACCAGAAAGTTCAGGAAAAACCACGCTTGCGCTTCATGCGATAGCCGAAGCCCAGAAAATGGGCGGAATAGCGGCTTTCATCGATGCCGAGCATGCTCTTGACACCGGTTATGCGGACAAGATCGGAGTTGACGTCAAGAACCTTCTTATATCCCAGCCGGATTACGGCGAGCAGGCAATGGATATTGCCGAGACCCTTGTAAGATCGAATGCCATTGATATAATTGTGATTGATTCGGTCGCGGCACTGACTCCGAAGGCCGAGATCGAAGGTGAAATGGGCGATTCGCACATGGGTCTTCAGGCAAGACTCATGTCTCAGGCTTTAAGAAAACTGACATCTTCGATTTCAAAATCAAAATGTATCGTGATATTTATTAATCAGATCAGGATGAAGATAGGCGTCATGTTCGGCAACCCCGAGACTACGACCGGAGGTAACGCGTTAAAATTCTACGCTTCGATCAGACTTGATGTAAGAAAGATCTCATCAGTGAAGGATAAAGAGGAAATGACCGGAAGCAGGACAAGAGTGAAAGTTGTGAAGAACAAGGTCGCTCCGCCTTTCAAAACAGCCGAATTCGATATGATGTACGGTACCGGAGTGTCCAGAACGGGCGAAATACTGGACATAGCGGTCGAGAACGATATAATAAAAAAATCAGGCTCGTGGTTCTCTTACGGAGAAAACAGGATAGGTCAGGGTCTGGATAAAGTTAAAGCTTATATGGAAGAAAATCCGGCCGTTCTTGACGAAGTCGAGAAAAAAGTTAAAGAACTTTTCAGCATATAAAAAATCAGGGGATAAAGTGGAAGATTTGGGAAAACTGATCCAGACAAGGATCGACAAGATCAAAACGATCAGGGAAATGGGCATAAATCCTTTCCCTTATAACTATACCGTAACAGATTTTTCGAGAGATATTATTGATAATTTCGATGAGTACAGCAGAAATAATGTTGAGCCTAAAACCGTTTCGGTTGCAGGCAGGATCATGGCCGTAAGGCTGATGGGAAAGGCGGCATTCTGCTCGATCCACGATAAAAAAGGTAATATTCAGCTGTATGTGGCACAGAAGAATATCGGCGACAGCCTTTACGAGATGTTCAAGCACCTTGATATCGGGGACATTATCGGAGTAGGCGGGATCGTAAAGAAGACACAGGTCGGCGAGATCACTGTTTATGCCGATTCTTTAACTCTTCTGACAAAAAACATCCGTCCGCTTCCGATCGTAAAAGAAAAGGACGGAGAAGTTTTCGACGCTTTCAGCGATAAAGAACTGCGCTACAGGAACAGGCATCTTGACCTGCTGGTCACGCATGGGGTCAAAGAAACCTTCGAAAAAAGAATAAAGATTATCAAGACGGTAAAAAGGATACTTGACGGAAAAGATTTCCTCGAAGTGGAAACTCCGGTTCTTCTGCCTATCTACGGCGGAGCGAACGCTGCACCTTTCACCACACACCACAACTCCCTTGATATGATGTTGTATCTGCGAATTTCGCTGGAGCCTTATTTAAAAAGACTGATAGTAGGCGGAATAGACAGGGTATATGAGATCGGAAAGTGTTTCAGGAACGAAGGTATGGACAGGACCCACAACCCGGAATTCACAATGCTTGAGCTTTACCAGGCTTATGCAGATTACAACGACATGATGACCCTGACTGAAGAGCTGTTCGAAACTTCCTGCATAGAAATTCACGGTACGACCGAGATAGAGTTCGACGGTCATAAGATCGATCTGAAAAGACCGTGGCGCAGGCTCAAAATGGTTGACGCGATAAAAGAGTATGCGCAGATAGATGTTGAAAGCCTCAGTGATGATGAAATGAAAGTTCTGATAAAGAAGAAAGGCGGAGAGATAAAGGGCGCTTTTATCCGCGGGCTTGCGATAAATGAGATCTTCGAGCTTTATGTCGAGGAAAAGATGATCCAGCCGGTATTCATTACTCATCAGCCGCTGGAAACCACGCCATTATGCAAGGTGGATTATGAGGATGAAAGGTATCTGCAGAGGTTCGAATTGTTCATCAACGGACACGAATACGCGAATGCGTACAGCGAATCCAACGATCCCGTATTCCAGAGAAAAACCCTCTATGAGCAATCCCTAAGGCGCGATGTTGATGCTGAGGTCAGTCCCATGGACGAGAATTTCGTTCAGGCTATCGAAACGGGAATGCCGCCGACAGGCGGCCTAGGGATCGGAATTGACAGAATGGTCATGCTTCTTACCGGAGAAAGATCAATCAGGGATGTCCTGTTGTTTCCGACAATGAAACCGGATAAATAGTCATAAAGAATATCGTTGACATTTACCATTTAAATATTTACTTTACTTGAGATTACACATGGCGGTAGGATTGGGGAGTCAGACCGCCTGATAATATAAAAAAAACGAGTTCTATAGAAATGAACATAGCTGTTATTGATGACGACATTTTAGCTCTTCGATTATTCAGGGATACTCTTGAGCACATGGGATATTCGTGCAAGATATTCAACAACACCGAGACCGCCCTGCAGGAAATTGACAAATTCGACGTGATACTGCTTGACTACCATCTTGGAAGAGTGAACGGAAAAGACCTTCTTAAAAAAATAAAATCCATAAAAGAGGATATCGTAGCGATAATGATCTCGGGTTATATGATCCAGAACATAATCAACCGCGACCTTAAAGATCAGCTTTACGCTTTTTATACTAAACCTGTTGATTTCGACAAACTGAAAACGGATCTCGATGCGATCAACGCCTGCTTAAAAGACAGGGAATCATAACCTATTCAAAGATCGATCTTACAAAGCTTTCAGGATCAAACTCCTGAATGTCTTCTTTTTGTTCACCGATGCCAATAAACTTTACCGGTATATCCAGCTCCTGATTGATAGCTATCGTAACACCGCCTTTAGCCGTTCCGTCAAGCTTGGTAAGCACGATCCCTGTAACGCCTGAGGTTCTTCCGAACTGCTTAGCCTGACTCAATGCGTTCTGACCGGTCGTGGCGTCAAGCACCAAAAGAACTTCATGCGGGGCATTAGGATTTAGCTTCTTCAGCACTCTCGATATTTTCTCAAGCTCGTTCATAAGATTAACTTTGTTATGAAGCCGGCCTGCTGTATCGATAAGAACTATATCTGCCCCTCTTGCTTCTCCCGCCTTATAAGAATCATAAGCCACCGCAGCCGGATCTGAATTCATTTTATTTTTTACAAAATCGGCTCCCGACCTGTCCGCCCACACCTCTAATTGCTCAATAGCCGCCGCCCTAAAAGTATCCGCCGCGCCTATCAGCACTTTATAACCTTTATTTTTATAATAATAAGCCAATTTGCCTATCGATGTCGTTTTGCCGTTACCGTTGACACCGACCACAAGGATCACATGCGGTTTTTCCGCGATCTTAATCTCCCTTCTCTCATCTGTTTTGATAAGAGAAACCATAACATCTTTTATTAAATCCTTAATATTCGCGATCTCCTCACCGCTTTTGATCTTCTTCCGTACTTCCTCAAGTATCTTATCGGTCGTTTTTACCCCTATATCGGATGTATAAAGAGCTTCCTCAAGTTTTCCTAGTGTATCTTCATCTATCTTTTCCGAAGTGAACACAGAGCTTAATTTGTTTAAAATATTCGCTTTTGTTTTATGCAGGCCGGACGCGAGCTTTTCGAACATGCTCAATTTAGGCTTTACATCTTCAGCTTTTTCATCTTCTTTCTTCTTTTTAAAAAACAGCATATATCCCTTTTTTATTGTTGGCGAATATGTGACCAAATATATGAAATTTTATCCGCATAATCAATTTTATAGTGCTTTAAGAACATTTTAGCTTAATTTATAGTTGAATAAATCGCTGAAACTGCATAAATTACTTTTGATCGAACAATGGAGGCGATGTGAGATATATAATAACATTAACCGCACTTATTCTGCTGATATCATGCAACAGCAAAACCGTAAAACCGGAAACAGAAGACAACGACCCCGTGCTCGCAACCTGGAGAGACGGGCAGTTAACAGCCAGTGAGTTTGACGAGTACATTGCAACAGGCGACACACTGAACAAAGACCTTGGCCTGACCGAATATAGAACCGATTCTATTAAAAACAGAATGGAAACTTTGATTACTTCAAAACTGATACTTCAGTTGGCAGACAGCCTTCAATTAGACACAATACCGGCAATTTTGGGTTCATACAATAAAAAACTTTATACACTGGCTATGAATAAGCTTTATGAGGACAGCGTAACAAATAAAGTTATAAGTCAGGAAGATATAAATG